>CAZBZA010000102.1:0-9907 GCA_964495865.1 uncultured Lentimicrobiaceae bacterium | reverse complement strand
CTGTTTAACTATCAACAGAATGAAGTTCACTTCAATTAATATAAGAACAGGTGTCTATTCAGCTTTGTAGCTTTATTTTTACGCAACTTCTTCGAGTAATACCTCTTCTATTTCGCCTTCGTTGCGTAGATTATCGATAATAAACAACTGACGTTCAGGCGTATTACTACCCATATAGAAGGAAAGCAAGCCTTCAATCTCCGAAATATGTTTTAAAATAACAGGATCAAGGCGCATAGTGGCACCAATGAAATTGCGGAATTCATCAGGCGAAATTTCACCAAGTCCTTTAAAACGGGTTATTTCCGGATTTGGACCTAATTCCTTAAGAGCATCCTGTCGTTCCTGCTCCGAATAACAATAATTGGTCTTTTTCTTGTTCCTGACCCTGAAAAGTGGCGTTTGCAAAATATAAACATGGCCCGATTTTACCAGGTCGGGGAAAAACTGCAGGAAAAATGTAAGCAGCAACAAACGGATATGCATACCGTCGACATCGGCATCAGTAGCAATTACAATATTGTTGTATCGCAGGTTTTCGATATCGTCCTCAATATTCAATGCGGATTGAAGCAGGTTAAACTCCTCATTTTCATAAACTACCTTTTTACTTTTTCCGTAACAATTGAGTGGTTTTCCTTTCAGACTGAAAACGGCCTGCGTATTTACATCCCTCGATTTGGTGATGGATCCGCTAGCCGAATCGCCCTCGGTGATAAACAAAGTAGTTTCGAGCCTGCGTTGCTCGTTAGTGTTATAATGCACCCGGCAATCGCGGAGTTTTTTGTTGTGCAGACTCACTTTTTTAACGCTTTCCTTGGCCAGTTTTTTAATATTGGCCATTTCTTTGCGTTCTTTCTCCGACTGCAGAATTTTGCGGTAAAGCGCTTCGGCAGTATCCGAATTCATGTGAAGGAAGTTGTCGAGTTTCTTCTTCAGAATATCGGTAATAAATTTGTTAATGGTAATGCCACCCGGCTCAATATGTTGTGAACCAAGTTTGGTTTTAGTCTGCGATTCGAATAAAGGTTCAGCTACTTTTATACTTATGGCTGCAATAATCGATGAACGTATATCGCTGTATTCGAAATCTTTACCGAAAAATTCGCGGATGGTTTTCACCAACGCATCGCGGAACGACGCAAGGTGAGTACCGCCTTGGGTGGTATGCTGTCCGTTAACAAATGAATAATACTCCTCGCCATATTGTTTGGCACTATGGGTAAATGCGCACTCAAAGTCTTCGTCTTTAATATGTACAATCGGGTAATTAATTGGATTTCCGTTATTCGACCGTTCGAGCATATCGAGCAATCCGTTTTTCGCCAGGTATCGTTGTCCGTTAAAAACGATGGTGAGACCATTGTTCAGGAAGCAATAATTCCACAACATTTCCTCAATATATTCTTTCAGAAAATGGTAATTGCCAAACAACTGAACATCAGGTGTAAACGTGATAAGAGTTCCGTTTCGTAGATCGCTTGGCTGCTCGCCGCTTTCGCTGACAAGAACTCCCTGGCGAAATTCGACTGTATTGGTGCGGCCTTCGCGGATTGCCTGCGCGGTAAAGAAACTCGAAAGAGCATTCACAGCTTTTGTACCGACGCCGTTAAGACCAACTGCTTTTTTAAAAACTTTGGAATCGTATTTTGCACCGGTGTTAATCTGCGAAACACACTCAACCAGTTTCCCCAACGGAATGCCACGGCCATAATCACGAATTGAAACGAGATGCTCCTTGATGGTAACTTCAATAATTTTACCGTGCCCCATCGTAAATTCATCGATGCAGTTATCGATAACTTCTTTAATAAGCACATAAATACCATCATCGTGCGACGATCCATCGCCTAATTTTCCGATATACATGCCGGGACGAAGCCGGATATGTTCCTTCCAGTCGAGCGACCGGATACTCTCTTCGTTATATTTTTCTTCTGTTTCCATAATGCGAGCGCAAATATAATTGAATCCTTCAAAGGATAATAAGCTATGAACAAGAAGTTATGAATGAGTTTTGCACAGGAAAGCATAAACGTTTATTACTTGTATATCTATTATTATTAAAGATACAAAACGTAAAATACAAAGCCCTTAACCATACTTGCAGCAGTCAATATTACAGTTTTTTGAACATTTAAGCAACGCAGGCAATTGAACGCGAAGCAATTGAACCGTTTAACTCTTCTATTTTTTAAAAATCCAGATATCCGGGAAATCAGTCCGTAACGGTGGAAGTGTATGGCTTGCTTCCTTATTACTGTTATATGAAACGAGAGCTATACGATACACCCCGTCTCCTGAAATTATGTACGCATCAGGATAACCCATGGCTTTAATCCTTTTCAACTCTGATTTTGCACCTTCAGGTGTTTTAACACTGGCAACAATAAGGTGATATTTTGTAACCGACCTGTTATCTGAAATTTGTTTATTTTGATCTTCTGAGGAAACTTCAGCAGTTTGATTTGCAGTTATTGCCGGAACGTTATGTGATACTTTTTCCTGTGGCTTTGCTGATGCTGTTTCTATATCCGAAATCTTCAGTTTTTCTTCTTTTTCAGTCGCTGTTATTTTATCAGCCGTATCGCCAAGCCACAGAATAGCATATCCACTTGTTATGCCTACGCCCATTGCTTTCCATTGGTAGCTTTTCCATTTACCCCTGCTTAGTATCATATCCGCCGAAGCATCAACCTGTTGCCATAAAGCAGCAGCATCAGCAGGAGTTGCATCTTCCTCTTCCCAATAAATCAGTTCATAACCGTTTCCTGGATAAGCGGTTATCTCCATAGGTTTCGATTTCATGCATTGTAAGCCAGCTGCATCCTGAGTATTGCAACATCCGGTCCACTTTTCCGAAGTGCTCCAGCTATGCAGGCTGCAACCTTTTTCCTGGGGTTTTGAGACAATCAGATCGTTAATATGTACATGCGCCACTTTACATAAATCAGCCGAAAGCGGAATGGATGGCATTTTGTTTTGCCTGCGCATATCGTTGATCATATTAAACAAAATGATTTCGTCCTGCGAAAGGCTGCCTGCAACTGAATCATTTACGAAAAACACATTCATTTTCTCACTGCTTATAGCAGGGAATGCTATAAACAGCAGTAAAATACAGAGAAACAATTTATTACGGCGAAACATCTGATCAGGGGAATATGCGATTACTTGATTGGCTAAATTACAAAAAAATCCGGCAAGGAGGATACTTCAGAAATTCATGAAACGAAAGTACAGGTCACCATCCGCAAGGGCGATCTAATTCACCTACTTATTGATCATTGCAAAAAAATGTTTTAATTCTGCTTTTTTTTCCTTTGACAAATTATGCCACCTAATGCCTTCAACAGCACCCTCAATTGCGCATAACTTACTGAAACAGGCATCCTGATCGATTGCCCTGATCCTTATAAATGCCTGAAGCGCACCGGTTTTATAAAGATCCTCCGGAGAATTGATACCTGTTTGGTGGAGCAGGATGGCTAAAGTGCTGCCAATATTAGGCAAATCTTCAAGTTGGGGATTAACTTCCATCGGGTTTAGTTTAGTTGATTCGATTAATGAAAAGGAATTCCTGTTTAAAAAATATCATATACAAAAGTATAAAAGTTAAATATGTAATACGGTATGATTGATTAAGTTTGCAAAAAAAAAATGTAATTCACATGAACCTAAAGCCTGCCTGGTTGCTGTACCAATATTTGCACGTGATGCAGTTCGATATGCATAAGGCAATGATGCACAATAAATTAAGACGTATTTCAAACGAAATTTCAGGCCGGTGGCTCGATATCGGCGCCGGCGATCAGCCTTATAAAAAGTTTTTTGCCAATGCCGGTGATTATCTCACTACCAATACAAAACGTCACTATTCTGCTGAAGATATTGAACAACTCAACGCAAATACAACCTACTGGATTGAAGACGGCAAAGCCCTGCCAATTGATGATCATTCGCTGGATGGAGTGGCTTGTTTCCAGGTTTTGTCAGTAATAGATAAACCGGAAGAGTTTTTCAAAGAAATTTCGCGTGTGCTGAAACCTGGCGGCAAATTGGTACTTACTACCGATTTGCTTTACCCGGTTTGGAGCAGCGAGGATCGTTTCCGTCATACTGCATTTAACCTCAGGGATTTATCGTTGAAAAATGGGTTCAGCAATGTTAATACCGAAAGTTTTGGTGCCTATGGTGCAATGAATTATGCGCTTTTTATGCGCTATCTGCGCCTGTTTCCTGAGTTGTGGAAAAGAAAGAAACCCATTGCTAAGTTTTTCTCAATTATCCCTTATGTTTTAGTATTAGTGCTTATTCCGCTTCTCAGTTTAAAAGGGATGGTGATTTTTTTACTTGAAAAAAACAACACCCGCTACACTGATTTTACCTTTAATATTTTTCTGACAGCTACTAAAAGTAAGTTTTGATTTTCAGAAAGTCTGAATGTAAGCTCGTGTATTTTGCAAAGGACCAATTTTTTGAAATGGAATTTCAGGTAATTTCTCTGCCGATCGGATAAACAGCCTGATATAGGCTACTAACTCAGCCATCCCTTTAAAATTGATCAACTCGCTATCGTCGGCAGGAGTGTGATAATCGGGATGTAAGCCTGTAGTAAAATAGATTACGGGAATTTCTTTTTTCAGAAACGGCGCATGATCGGAAAACGATGGCGCTCCGTTGATTTTCTTTATCGAAAAATCGGAAAATTCGATACCTGCAAGCAGGCTTTCCCAAACAGGGGATGACGCAACGCCAAGCGCGCTCACTGTATCGCCCTGGCACCCAAGCCTGCCAACCATATCAAGGTTCATCATATAAACTATGTTGTCGTTATTCACCCATTCGCGGGTGCAGAAAGCTTTCGAACCAAATAATCCTTTTTCTTCAGCGCTGAAAGCAGCAAAAATATAATTGTATTTCAGGCTTTCGTTATTCATTGCCCAGCGAGCCAGTTCAAGCAAAACAGCTGTTCCGCTGGCATTATCATCAGCACCATTATGAATAGCGGGTTGCGGACCAGTTCCTTTTCCCTTTGTAATACCAACATGATCGTAATGGGCTCCTATAACCACGGTTTTTGATGACTTATTATCAATCCACCCGATCACATTAGCCGGTTTCGAAACCGTCCGGTCAATTTCGACTGACAAAGTGCATTCAGCAGTTTTAATTTTACTGATTTTATTAAACGGCAAACGTGCGATATATACAACCGGAACATCTAAGGATTCAGTAAATGGCGACCCAAACAGCACATCTTCAGTAGCTTTGCGCGAAGTGTTGTGAAGTATTACTCCAACTGCTCCCATATCTACAACTGCCTTAACTTTTACAATGATTTTAGCAAGTAAGGTTGCATTATCTTCGTCTTTCCAGCCATTCGAAATATCGAGGATTACAACTTTGCCACGGATATCCGAAGCATGAAATCCAAACAGAGAAAGTTCGGAAATTCCTTTACCTATATTAATTAATGGTGCTGAAACGTTGCCTGGCGCTGACAGATCAGTTGCACCGAATTCCTCGATATGCTTAAAATTTATGTCATTGATCCTGAGTACAGCTTTTTTAAAAATTACAGGATAACTCATCCGGAATTCACTCAGGTACGATCCTTCCGAATCACCTTTTGGCTTAAGTCCGATCTTTAGCATTTGTTTCGAAATATAATCCGAAGCCATTTGTTCGCCTATAGTTCCTGCTTCGCGACCTTGAAGCGAGTCGGAAGCAAGCAGGGTAACATCCTGTCGCATCCGCTCTTGGGAAGGATTTAAGTTTGGCTGTTGCTGAGCAACTAAAGTACTGGCAGCAAACAGGTTGAGAACGGTAAACAGCAGGAAAGTATTTAGTTTAGTCATCATTTTCTATTTCAATATTTTAGTAATTTTTTTCGAAAGTTTCTTAAAAAAAGCCTCCCGGATAAAGCATTCGCGCTTTCCATCGACAATAACTGCGCCATTGGTTACACAAAAAGTATGCATCCCGTCGGGGAATTTTGAATTTTGAGCAGGATTGAGAACTGAGTAAACATTCTCTTCGAAAACAGTTGGCGAAAGCGTTGTTATTTCATTTATACAAATCCTTCTGCCTGAGCGTATTGAACAATCCTGCGCCGGACGGAAAAGTTTCCCGTTTATACTAAATGGATTACCCGCCGGGCGCGAACTCCTAACATCCACTTTAACCGGATTATTGGCATGAGCAGAATAAGGTCCGCGCAAATCAGCTGAAAACCAGATATGTAATCGTTCATTTGTTGATATTCGATCTGTAAAAAACAGCCACCAGAACCCATCGTGGAAAAACAACGAAGTATCAACTGCCTGTATGTTTTCAATCAGGGTCTGTTCAAAAACAAGAGTTCCGTTAGTAACATCGTAACGGTACAAATCTACATTCTTTCCTTCAGAGTTTTCGGGAATGCAATATTTATTCCCTTCATATTCAAAAAGATACGGAAAAGCAAGGTGGTAATCCTTTTCGAGTGCTATAGATTTATTTTTTAATGCAAACGTGTTTTTCTCAATTTGAAACGAAGTAAGAAATCCTTTAGGATTCTTATAATCGTACTCTTCGCAGATAATATGGTATTGATCATCGTGAGCAAAGCCAAAGGAATCAGCGTGATAAACTGATTTTTTTGTACTGATTCTCAACCACTTTGGTTCGGGAATTGCATTTTCGCCCGGCTTCAAAAAACTTTCGACAGAAACAGGGATAATTCCCACATTCCATTTTTCGGTCAGGAATAAATCGCGATAATGAAACCTGATTTTGTTAGCGGCAATTTTCAGTAAAAAGCGCAACATCAATAAATTTCCGGGTAATTTATAAATAGCTGTTCCAGGCGAATTTTTAACTGAAAGGAAACCAGTATTTCCGTTTTCAATATCACGGCAAACCTGCAAAGGCCATTCGGTGGCGCTTTTCAGCAAGTTATCGAGATTAGCCTGCCACGAGTGATTTATAGTTGCAAAATAAGCTTTGCGCAAAATTACACCGCTATCCAACTGATTGGTAAGCCGTTGAAGGATAGCAGCGTTAATTGGATCATTGAACCATATTTCCCAGAAACCGGTCGGCACGCCACGGTATTTTCTATCATCGTCGTGGTGGTACGACCATACGCCATATTTTGCTGAATCCAGAATTTCACCCTTCAGAATACCAAAACCAAATCTTAGGATGAAATCCAGCTTTTTCGATTTAATCAACTCAATATCAGAATCTTTAAAATATTCTGCATATCCTTTTTTCGAAGTAAGGCATTCGATTTCAGGCAATCCGGGAAAAACTTCACTAATATCTGCTGCCGTTTTAGCATCGGGTTTCATCAGGAAACGGAACCAAATACGGATCAGGAGTTTTGAATACGGATATCCGGCTATTTTTCTCCGAAAACTTTGAACCGGAACCTGGTTGGCATTTACAATCAGAAGCGAGCAGGAATGGCCGTTTTCGATAAGCAACCGGATGGTTTCGAGTTGCCATTTCTGAAAATATTTACCATTACAAAGTATTCCGAAGTTCATGTAAATCTAAAAATTAGTTTTGTTTGCTAAAGCCATAAAGCTCAAGTAATTTTTCTGCAACTGCCTGTTTACCAAATATATTAGCAGCATTTTCCCGTATCATATCTTTATCAAAATCTTTATAATGATCGAGCATATAAACAATGGCGCCGAGCAAAGCCGCTTCATCTTTGGCAGCAACAAGTTTGCCGTTAGTTTCGTTTACATACTCAGGTATCCCTCCTACCGAAGTTGCAACAACCGGCAGACCGCACGAAAAACTTTCGCTGATTACCACCGGCATATTTTCGTAATTGCTGAACATTACCATAAAACAGGAATTTTGATAAGCTTCGACAAGCTTTTCGTTTTCCAGCAATCCGGTAAAAACAACATTGTTTTCGGTTAATCCAAGTTCAGTCGCCAGCAATTTCATTCGATCCAGGTCAATCCCCTCTCCTACCATAAAACACTCAAAATCATTGCGTATTGCAGTAAGTTTGCTGACAACATTCAACAAACCCGAAATATTTTTTGAGCGATCCTCGAAACATGAAATGTGCACGAACCGTATTTTTTCGTTTTTCTGTCGCTGCGGTTTTGGCAAATAAGAATCTGTATCTACAACATTAGGCAGAACTATGTACCTGTGATTTATCAGACCATGACTCTGCATTGCATTTGCCAGGTTTTGTGAAACAGTACTCACAGTTTCAGCATTCTTTACTACTATTTTCGTAAACAACTTCCTGAAAAATCCGGTATAAGTTCCTGTAATTGGGAGGTATCTCGACCAATGCTCAGTAATTACGTACCTGATGCCGCTGAAAATCCGCAACCAAAGCGCAAAAATCCCAAGTCGCGTAAGAACATTAACATGAATAATCGCAGGCATTCCCCAGGTTTTGAGCAGAAAACGATATCCTTTAATAAATGCAACTACAAAAAGGAAAGATGCAATAAGTTTTGTCGGAAAAATTAAATTTTCAGATTTAGTTCCATAATAAACGATTACTGTATTTACATCATTCTCAACCACTTGATCAATATAGAAACTTCTTGGTTTTTCAGGAGCTGCTCGCAGGTACAATACTGCTACATCAGCAAACCCCGCAGCAACTTCGGCATGACGCTTAATAAATAAGCCTGTCATGGGATCGTAGCGATCGGGGTACCAACGTGCAAGAAAGAGAACTTTTTGAGCAGTTTTCAATAGTGAAATGTTGAAATTCGATACCAAAAGTAAAAATTACTACAATATAAGCAGGTATTAAAAATAGGGTTCAAATACTTACTACTTTTGCACCTCATTCAACAAATGCACATTCCGAAACATTAAAGTATGACAATCATCAGGTTAGCACTTCTACAAACTGCATTTCTTTTTGCAGCACTATTTTTTCCTCACACAATTCTTGCTCAGCAGGAGCTTAAACCAGCTATTAACTGGCTTACTTTTGAACAGGTTTTAGCAACATACAAGGAAAATCCGAAACCGCTCATGGTGTTTTTTTATAAAGCCAATGATGATTCGTCGAAACTTTTACTAAATACTACGTTCACGCGAAAGGAAGTTTGCGTTTACACCAATACAAAATACTACCCTGTGAAAATTGATATCAACAGCAAAGCCGATATTACATTTATGGATGGGAAAGTTTATAAATATAATGCAGCTAAACAATCTCACGACCTGGCAATTCTCCTGTTGGGCGAAAAACCTGAAGCCCCGACTGTATTGCTGTTCGACGATAAAAACACGCCTTATGCTTTTAAAGGATACAAAAATTATAATGATATGCTGTGCCAGTTGGTTTATATTTCGGAAAATGTACAGAAAACCACTCGTTACAACATCTGGGCACCAGCTTATTTCCGCACGTTTCCACCCGATCAGAAAGCAAACCGTATTCCTTTGGCTGTAAACTGGCTGTCGCTGGATGAAGCCTTAAAACTAAACAGTGAGAAACCAAAAGGAATTTTCCTGACTTTTTTTACCAAGAGCAGCGCCGCATCTTCAGTTATGCTCGTTAATGCATTCAGTCACAAACAAGTAGCAAAATACCTTGATGAGAATTTTTATTGCGTAAGGCTTGATGCGCAAACATCGGACACATTGATATGGGACAAGGAATATTACAACACACACGGAACAGGTAATTTTCATGAACTCGCAAAAATCATGATGAAAGACCAGATGCAATTCCCTTCGATTTTCTTTTTCGACCATACCAACAGGCTGATACTGAGCGAAAACCTGTATCTGAGCCCCGAAGCTATGTATATGCTCTCAAACTATGTGGTTAGCGAATCGTATAAAACAAAAGCGTTTGCCGACTATATCAAAACTTTCAAATTCGAATTTCAGGATATTGTTCCCAGGGAATTTCAGA
>CAZBZA010000101.1:0-10034 GCA_964495865.1 uncultured Lentimicrobiaceae bacterium | reverse complement strand
ATTTGGAACTTGGATCTTGGGATTTCAAAAAGAAGTTGCCTCGAACGTCAGATAATTATGGTTTTAATGACTATGCTGCACCAAAAGGGACAGCTGCACAAAAGGACAAAATGGAATTTGTATAATGTTGGGTTAGCACCGGCCAGGCTTGTTGGTGTGGTTGAATATGCAAAGAGTCTATAGGAAAGTCAATTTATCTTTTTAAGACACCCATGTTAGTTCAGGGGATTCGGAAAATGTGCTGCAAATTCCGGATTGCAAGATCGAAGCTCTAAGGAATAAACAATCTTATATAGTTCCGGAAAGATGTTACTTAAATCACAGATTGCCCAGTGTGATCCGTTTCTTGTGTTTCAGGTTTTTAAAATGTGAGGGGGTAAGCCCGGTCATTTTTTTAAACTGGTTCGACAAGTGTGCTACACTGCTGTAATGCAGTTTGTAGGCAATTTCGCTAAGATTCAGTTCATCGTAAACAAGGAGTTCTTTTGCTTTTTCTATCCGGTGCGAGAGGTAATATTTTTCAATGGATATACCTTTTGTTTCCGTAAAGAGATTTGATAAGTATGTATAATTGTAGTTGAGCTTTTCGCTTAAGTAATCGGAAAGGTTTACTTTAATCTGATCATCGGTATAATGGATCAGTTCAATGATCATTGTTTTGATTTTTTCAACCAGGATGCTTTTTTTATCATCCATCAGTTCAAGGCCGCTCTTTTTTAATAAAGTATTAAGTTGACTTTGTAGATCAGGAGTAAGCTCCTCAAGGATTTCAGCCTCACCCAGATCAACATAGGAATAGTGTAAACCCAGTTTCTTCAACTCGGATTTCACCACCGTCTGGCAACGGGTACATACCATATTTTTGACATAGATTTTCAACTGCTCTAAATTCAGGTAATACCTACCGGAATAAACAAATATACAAACTTTTTCTGTCTTTAGATGCGCATTTTCTGCGACGAAAACTTCCTCTCGCAGGAACTTATTGGTATTCGCCGCTTTTCGCGAAACCTGTGAATTATGTAAATTTCAATTGGAATTATGTAAAGATTTTCAGCTGCAACAGAAGTACCTTTATCGGAGTTTAGAATGCAGGGTATTCACTTCCTGCTACCAGAATATACTTGGGACAAACGCTTAAATTGAATTATTCCGGTTGCTTACCATTAAATAAACTGATAGGATTTGATTAAATCTCTTTAATGGTTGATTTTGAAAGTTGTTAAGCCATTACTGGATTTGTTTTAATGGGAGAAATCTTATCGCAATTATACCGGAGGTTAATTTTTTAAACTTGTTTGCAAACTGAATTTTGTCCTCAGTAAGGTAGCCGGAAGTGATACTCTTTTTTTATTTATTTTTTATAAAGGCTTTTATCAAGTCTTGCCGTTTTACAAATATGATTTGTATTTAGCCACGAATGCCCGGTGCAATGAAAAATGCCCTGTTACTCTATCCCGAATATCCCGAAACATTCTGGGGATTTAAATTTGCCCTGAAATTTGTAGGTCTGAAAGCACCATTGCCTCCTTTAGGCTTGCTAACTGTTGCAGCTATGTTACCAGCCGACTGGAATCTTAAACTTATCGATCTGAATGTAGAAAAACTCAGCGAAGAGCTACTTAATTGGGCCGATTATGTGCTTATCAGCGCTATGAATATACAGCGCAAATCCACCCGGGAGTTAATCAGCAGGTGTAAAGCCCTTGATAAAAAGATTATTGCTGGAGGTCCCTTGTTCACTTCCGATCCGGCAGAATTTGATGAAGTGGATTACCTTGTCCTGAATGAGGCTGAGCTTACCTTGCCCGAATTCCTGATGGATCTTGTTACCGGCTCACCCAAACATTTGTATTCGACAAGCGAATTTGCCGATCTTTCGTTAACACCGGCTCCGCGGTGGTCGCTAATTGATATGAGTAAATATGCAACCATGAACATACAGTATTCGCGGGGTTGCCCTTATGATTGTGAGTTTTGCGATATCACACTTTTATTCGGACGAAAAGTCAGGAGTAAAAACCGGGAGCAGCTCATTAACGAACTCGATTCAATTCATAAAGCAGGCTGGACAAGGGAAATATTTTTCGTTGACGATAATTTTATCGGTAACAAACCAAAACTTAAAAACGAAATACTTCCTGCTATAACGCATTGGCAATCGCAATTCGACACGCCTCATACGTTTAATACCCAGGCTTCCATTGAGCTGGCCGATGAATATGAATTGATAAAATTAATGACCGGCGCAGGGTTTGATAAAGTTTTTATTGGTATAGAAACACCTCATAAAGAAAGCCTGAAAGAATGCAACAAATTTAAAAATGAGAACCGCAACCTGCTCGCTAGTATAAATACGTTGCAAAAAAACGGACTTGAAGTCGCAGGCGGATTTATTGTAGGATTTGATAATGACCCTTCGTCAATTTTTGATACACAGATAGAGTTTATACAGCGCAGTGGCATTGTTACAGCTATGGTAGGTTTGCTTACTGCATTGCCCGAAACCAAACTTTATAAGAGACTGCACAGCGAAAACAGAATACTCAAGGAATCATCAGGCGACAACACCGACTTTTCTATGAACTTCATTCCCCGGATGAAACCCGATGAGCTTATTAAGGGTTATACAAAACTATTAACGAGTATTTATTCGCCGAAAGCATATTATGCAAGGGTTAAAATATTTCTTGGGAAATATCGGCAGACTGCACGTAAAAGAAACCCGATGAGCTTTAATCAAATGCTCGCATTGTTAAAATCATTTTATTTTATCGGGGTATGGAATAAATCGGGATACAGGTTCTGGAATCTTTTATTCTGGACTTTATTTAACCGTCCGCAACTAATAAAAAATGCGATCACCTTTACCATTTACGGATTTCATTTCCAGAAAATAATAGAACGCAATATAAGCCGGTTAACAAGTGTTACTGCATAGCTTTAAACCTCTGTTGCAGGCCCGGCTTTCAGGTAATCTGAGCCTTTCCGCAGAAGAAAAGAACCAAATCAGAAAACCAACTTGTTTATTCATATCCAATATGTAACGAAATAGTTGCATTTACAAACTGATGCGTTTTGTGTAAACTTTTTGGTATAGTTAAATAATTCAATTAAGTGATTCAAAAGAGTTACTTTCGTGAAAATTGGAATAAGCGGAATTCTTCAGTATATCTCCCTGTTAGCAACAATTATAAGACAACATTATGACAAACATTGAAAGCAAGAAAACATCGATAACAAGAAATTTAATTCTAATTGTTTTGTCTTTACAAATATCAATTTGCATAGGACAAGTGAAAGAAAAACCAGTTAATGATACAACAGAAAATGGAATATACAATCAACCAATCTATTCAAATCAAAGTACAACATTTCCACAAATTCACACCAATTTAAATGGAATGGTAAGGGAGTTTGTAAGGACAATGTATCAAGACAAAAAAGGGAACTATTGGTTTGGAACAAATGGAAATGGGATTATACGCTACGATGGTAAAACACTTGAAAAAATTTCGATCGAAGGACTCCGCCAATTTAATGTTGTTAGAGAGATTGTTGAAGATAAAGCAGGACATTTATGGTTTGGGACTGACTATGGACTCATAAAATACGATGGAGAAAAATTTATTACATTCTCAGAAAAAGATGGCCTGCTAGATAATGAAATTTGGGGACTGACAATTGACAAAAGCGGACTCATTTGGGTTGGTTCGATTGGCGGTGTTAGTCATTTTGACGGCAAAAAGTTTACACCATTTTTATTGCCAGATACAAAAGTCGAAAATCCAAAACCTATGCTTTCTGATAAATTGGTTTTTAAATTTTTGGAAGATAGAAATGGAACGATGTGGTTTGCTACCGATGGAAATGGAATTTTCAAATACAAAAATGGCGAATTCATTCATTTAACATCTAAAAATGGACTTACTGACAATAATGTCGCGGATATTTTAGAAGACAAGCAAGGAAATATTTGGATTGGAACTTTTTATGGTGGTGTTAGTAAATTTGATGGAAAAACTTACACCGATTTCACTAAGGATGGAATTATTGAAGGTGTTGAAACCTATAATTTTTGTGAAGACATCAAGGGAAATATTTGGTTTTCGGCAGAAGGTTATGGCGTTTACCGCTACGATGGGTCTAATTTCACGCAATTCACAACTAACAATGGCTTAACCTCCAATGTTGTTCAAAGTATTTATGAGGATAACAAGGGACAAGTTTGGTTTGGAACCTGGCAAGGAATAAGCCTTTATGATGGACAAAAGATTATGAATGCAAAAGAGAAAGAACCTTGGACGAATTAAAAAATAACTGTTGCTAACAAACGAGGCTGTTGCACAACTCAATATTTGCAGAACTTTGATGATAAAGACAATTCCATCAAAATGCAAAACATTGATTATCAGATCCAAAAATTAGCAAATTCCAATTTATAAATCATTAAATAAAAAACCATGCAAGTAGCCGTAACCCGGAAGAAATTCATATTTTCACCTGATCCGACCAGAATTATAGCGCGTTTTTTATACGTGAACGATGAAAGGGCGGCCGATATAATACGCAAAGTATTGGCCATGCCTGAGAGCGAAGTAAACATTGCCATGAGCCAGTTGCTGCGGGGTTTTTCGAGGCGGCACAGGAATATTTCAAAAATCTTCGAAAAGCATTTTGCCAGAATGGCTCCTGTTTTCGATAAAATAGAAGTGAATGAAGAGGATTTGAGCGTTTCGCAGAAAGCACTGATAGGCTCCTATTTTACTATGGAATATTCTATTGAATCGGCAGCATTTTTTAATCCGTCGGTAGTAGAAGATCCTGATCAGTCCGAAACGCGACCAGGCGAGAAAAGGGTGATTTTCAGTTTCCGTGCTACCGGCGAAGGGCATATCTCCTCTGTAGTTTTCCGTTCCGGGGTACTCGACAGAAATAATAACCTGGTACTGGAACCTGTCGGGAAAATGCTTGCCGAAGCCGATGTTATAAAACGGAATTCATACGATAAGAAAATTTTTCACGAAAAACTACTTGAAATCCAGGAGGCCGGAAGTGCTATTTCACCGGCAATCTTTGATAAGCATGATGAAACAAAAGGGGAGGGAAACAGTATTCCTCCTGTTATCATTGATAAAATGGATTTAACACAGGAACAGCATACTAATGTTTCGTCGGATTTTATATTGGATAAACTAGGCGATACATTTACCTATGGCGAATTAATGCGCAGTATTGATAAATCAAGAAAAGACACTGTACTTGCCGAAGAACAGGTTAAGCTGATTAACCAGATGATGTGGCTGGCTTCGGCGCATTACGAAATATTTTTTTCAATTGATTCTGCCATCTCCGAAAGGGTTATTTTCCCTATTTCGGCTACCGAGCAACGAGGAATTGAAGATGCCCGGTTTGTGAAGTTCGCTGACGATAACGGTGAGATAACCTACTATGCAACCTATACTGCTTACGATGGAATGGTTATCCTTCCCAAGCTGATAAGTACAAAAGATTTTTATAATTTCAAGATATTGCCCATAAATGGCGAAATAGCCCAAAATAAAGGAATGGCACTTTTCCCACGCAAGATCAAAGGCAAGTATGCTATGTTATGCAGGATTGATGGTGTAAATAATTATATTTCTTATTCGGATAGTAT
Organism: uncultured Lentimicrobiaceae bacterium; assembly: GCA_964495865.1. GTDB lineage: Bacteria > Bacteroidota > Bacteroidia > Bacteroidales > UBA4417 > UBA4417. The sequence goes on along the minus strand of CAZBZA010000101.1, from coordinate 4,375 downwards.
TAACATATGGCGCGAGGCTACAATAATACAACAGCCAAAATATCCATGGGAACTGGTGCAAATGGGAAATGCCGGTTCGCCGATTGAAACTGACGAGGGTTGGCTGGTTATTACCCATGCAGTTGGACCCATGCGTGAATATACCCTTGGGGCATCCTTGTATGAGCTTGATAATCCGGAGAAAGAAATCGGAAGATTGACAAATCCCCTGATGGTGCCGATAGAAAGTGAAAGAGAAGGGTATGTTCCAAATGTTATTTATTCGTGTGGTTCTATCATTCACAATAAGGATTTGATTATTCCGTATGCCATGTCCGATCATTCATCATCATATGCTACTGTTAGTTTGAAAGCACTGCTGGATGAATTAAAAGCATCGGGAAGCAAGAGCAAACCGGACTAAAAGTCTTTTGACTTGTTCATTCCGGGGAGTCACGGTTCTATGATATCCATTTTACTTCAGGAAACAGAAAAAAAATGCCCGCAGCTTCCACTACGGACACCTAAAGGCCTTACACGGTTCCGCTTTCGCGACATATACCGGTAAGGATATAGCGTTATACCTTCGCGGTTGCTCATTATGCATCTTCCGTTTCCCCTGATACAGAATTACTGGAGTTCCTGTTATCTTTTTCGCGCAACAAATTCCTTACAACCGTAAAAAATAATCCTCCCCATTTTTTTATAGCTTCAGGGTTTTGAGCTATCAGGTTCTTAATGCCGAACATAAGAGCCGTGCCAAGAATCTTTTTTACCGGTCCGCCCGATCTGCCCTGAAACATCATTTTGGAAAGATAACCGGCCGAAAGTCCCAGGGCGGCATTCAGGAAATTGTCCTGCAGGTCTTCCGATTCAGCAGCTTCGAGCAAAGTGCTTTTTATCAGGTTAATAGGTTTCAAGGTTTCAACTGTAATAAGGAACTGCTCTTTCATAAGTATCCTTTCCTTTGTCTGTTTGCCCTCCAGTTGAAGGATAGCAAACCTGAGATCAGCCTCTGTAATTATTTTTTCCATCATACGTCCTATTGAAGAGCTTGTTTGATTATTAACTCACTGATAGGCGTTTTAACCCATCGGTGAAGGAAAAAATGCAACACTATTCCTGCCAGAAGGTAGAATCCTGCTACGATAAAAAAACCATAATATGCTTTTCCAAGTAAATCGCCCAGCCACAAAGCAACAGCGATACTTAAAACGAATGAGAACATGGCTATCATTAATATTGTGCTTAGCCGCGCTATAAGTGAGGTTACAACTATATTGGTTGTTTCAAGCAATTTTAGCTTCGAAAGTTCATACGTTGTTTTACCGTAAGCTTCAGCTCTCTCAAATAATGATTCAATTGAATCTGCGGGGGTTTCCATAGTCAGATGTATGTGTCGCTTAAAGTTGAATTAGCCGGAATTATGGCTATTATGAAAGTCAACCAGGTGTTTTATCAAATGTGAGAATAATGGTTTGGTTTGCTTTCCGGAATAAATAATCGAGCTTAGCGCAGAGGTTATTCCTTTACGGATTTTCCAGTTTTAATTTTCCCTTTTTCAGCCATTTGATTTACTTCCTCTACCACTGCCTGAAATTGTTCGGTAATATTTTCGATCAGATCATTAAATTTTTCTTCCAGTTCCTCCGAATAGTCGTAGCTTTTTCTTGAAAACCTTCTTCTCGTAGTGGAGCCTTTATCGGGTGCAAACATAATTCCTAATACAGCCCCCAGGGCAGTTCCGGCCAATACACCTATCATCAATTTCTTTGTGCTCATGATTTATTGTTTTTATTGTTTCTTGAAATAATTTCCTAATACAAAGGTCAGTAGTAACCCGGTTTTATGCGTTACATAATTTTATCAAAGAGTTACATTATTCACACATCATGCAGATGTAGCCTGTATTTCCTCCATTGATTTATAAGATTATTATTTATGCAACTATTTAATAGTCAAACAGAAGGATTTGGAATGAGTTCGTTACTTGTTTTATTTCGAACGCACAAAAAAACCCGTCTCGGACCGAAACGGGTTTTTATTACAACAAAGTGCCTGCGCGTCAAGCATTCATTTTAGAATGCCTAGCGGAATGATAAGCCAAGTGTTGAAACTCCGGTTGATAAATCCAGAAATAATCCTACGCTGTTGCTCAGGTGGTATTCGGCCCCTAAGTGAAGATCGAGAATTAAAGGACTTACTCCCGAGTAATACGTATCGCCCGAATATCCGTCATCCCATGTTGAGCGGTGTAAAGCAAATCCTAATGAGCCGGCAAGGTAAAAATCCCAGGCCGAACCTGCATTAACTGCCTGATCGAGGTAGTAAAAACCTTTAACCCCAATTGGGATAATTGTTTCACGGTAATGGTCATTGTCGTTTCTGTATGTGTAAAGTGTGATAAACGGTGCCAGGGTAAAATTACGGGCCACATCAAATTCGTAGTTGATGTTAAAAACAGGTAACGAACGACCCACATGATGATAATATCCGTAATAACCGCCAATACCAAGTCCAAGGTTGAGGGTATTTCCGTGTTTTTCAGAAATTGATTTATTCTGAGCAAATGCATTAGTCCCGATTATTATCAAGGCTAGTAAAAGTGTTAGTTTAAGTGTTTTCATTTGTTTGTTTATTTAGATTGGGTACTATTTTTCATAAAATCTTACGGCAACAATATCTGGTCATCTGATATTACTTTTTACCATGACTATTGCTGTTGCCCTTACCCTTGTTAGGTTTGTTGTTGCTTTTCTGGCCTCCCTGGTTTGCCTTTTGCTTTGAGTAGCTTTTGGCATTCTGTTTGGCGTGGCTGTTGCCGTTTCCAGGTTTTTCACCAATATTTTTTTGTGCCGGACCTCTGTATCCTTTTGCGTATTTTCTTTTATAGTCTTTGTGATAGGAATAGGGTTTATTGCCATGATAATCAGTCATCACAACTTTATAGCCATGATACAGATCATAGCTTCTGTATCTTACAGGCAGATAGGTCCTGTGAATCCATATCCCTCCGCTTTGGTAAATAAACATGGATGAAGGAACATCATAATACGCTTCCACATCAGGCAGGTAATAATATCGGGCACTGCTATATCCTACCGGACCCCACATCGGAGGGGAACCAATATTAATATTTACAGCTACCTGCGCCTGCAATGCGCCGGCTAAAACCAATGCCATCCCGATGATGACTACTTTTAACGCTTTCATATTCCGTGTATTAATTGTGAATAGGATTTCACTCTGCAAAGGTGCGTCACTAGCAGCGGGATTGCATTACACAATTTTTGAGAAGAGTTACAACATTCACACATTAAGAAAATACAGATTAGCTGTAAGCAAAAAATGCTGCCCGGTTTTGAAGCCGGGCAGCATTTCTATATTGATTTGTAAATGATTGGTAAACGCCTATCTGGGTATAATGTCAATTATAACAGTACGGTTATAAAAGCGTTCCTCGGGGAATTTATTATCAAACGGAGCGAGCTTTTCATCTTCACCTAAACCTGATACTTCGATGCTGACATCGTTTCTGCCGGCTTTTGCAAGGCTTTTCTCAATAATACCCTTAACATCGTTAGCGCGAGCCAGTGAGAGTTCTTTATTATGTTCCGGTTCTCCGATAACATCGGTATGGCCATGTATAATTACCTTTCCTCCCTGTGGGATTTTAGGTGTTACTACCTCAGTAAGGTATTTTTCGTAAACAGGCAAAGCTTTTGCTTCGTCGAATTCGTAAATAACACTGAATCGCATACCTTCGGCGCTGGCAGGCGGGGCCCAGAGAGTCATGTGCATTGTTGTTTCTTTCTCTTCTATCCTGCCGCTTTTGGTGTCAGCAATCATCTTAACTTTATAATCGCCTACTGGCCTAGTACCCAGTATTGATTTTCCGGGAATGCTGACTTTATTTTCAGTATACGGGCCGAAATGTTGTACTGCTCCTTGTTCGTCGCGAATTTCGAGCCTCCACGATTTATAGGCTTCAGCAGCACTGTCGGCTTCGAATGTAACATAGCTCTCAACAGGAGCAATTTCTATAGGCCTGAGTGCTGTTTCCGGTCCGCTCTGGAATTCCATGAGCAATGCCGGTGAACTGCTCTCAATGGTTACCCTGCGATCGCCCTGGCGTAGAAGATCAAGTTCGAGGGTGCCACCTGCTTGTTGTGATGGAACATCAGGTTTAACCTGGCCTTTGGTTGTGATCCTCGATGCATCAATTGCGAAAACATCTACGAGGTATTTCTTGACTGATTCAGCCATTTCACGTCCATCCTTGCTGCCTTGTTCTGATGATCCGACCAAAGTAACTGTAGCTGATGGGTTTTTCACCATACGGTCGCCAAGTATGTTAAGTACATTATAATACACAACCATCTGGCGTTCCGAGCGG
>CAZBZA010000100.1:0-10082 GCA_964495865.1 uncultured Lentimicrobiaceae bacterium | reverse complement strand
TTGAGCAGTTAAAAACCTGGTTTCCTAACGACACGCAGGTGCAGGAAATGTACACACAATTCAATCGGAGTGCTGGAAGTTAACAAAACCCGGATGTAAATTAACACACTGAAATCTGGATAAAAATTCACTACTGAAAAGAGAATGGATCTTGAAGTAAAAATATGTGGGATTTGAGGATGTAAGGGGGAATGGGGTATATTTGATGATATATACTAGTTATGTTGCATTTTAAAGGGACAAACATATACAGACTACTAATTAAAACTTGAAAATATGTTCGGAATACAACACATTAAATTTGATTCTATGACTTATGTTCTTCATTTCACGAATGGAAACATAAAAAGAGAAGGACGTGGGCTTTCATTTTTCTATTTTGCCCCAAGTAGCTCAATTGCAGCAATACCAATGGGAAGTAACGACTTGCCGTTTATTTTTAACGAGTCAACTTACGACTATCAAACGGTCGCAATTCAGGGACAGATTAGCTATAAAATCAGCAATCCAAAAACCCTGGCTGATGTTCTCGACTTCACTGTTAAGGACAACGGACAATACAAGAAAAACGATATTGAGAAGCTAAATCAGCGAATTGTGAATGAAGCTCAAACAACGACTTCATCTTACATTCATAGTATCAAACTAAAGGATGCTATTCGTTCCGCTAAAGCCATAGAAGAAAAGATCCTAGAAGGACTTAAATCTTCTCAAGCTATTGGTATGTTAGGAATCGAAATTTTAGGTGCAAATATCTTAGCTATTCAGGCTACACCTGAAATGGCCAGAGCGTTGGAAACAGAAACAAGAGAGAAATTACAACAAGAAGCTGACCAGGCAATTTATGAGCGCAGAAACTTTGCAGTAGAGCAAGAACGGAAAATCAAAGAGACAGAATTGAATACTGAAATTGCAGTTGAAGAAAAGCAAAAACAAATTGCCGAGAAGAAAATGGAATCTAATGTTCAAAAAGCTGAGAATGACCGCAAACTCCGTGAAATGAAATTGGAAGCCGACATTGCTGTTGAAAATCAGAGAAAACAACTTATTGAACAGAAAACGGCTAACGACAAGAAAGAAGCTGAAACACAAGGTTACGTTATTGAAACCACGCTGAAACCATACAAAGACATTGACTGGAAGACGTTGACTGCTTTAAATAACAATCCTGATCCAAAATTCAATATTTCTTTGGCATTTAGAGAACTTGCAGAAAATGCAGGAAAAATTGGCAATCTGAATATAAGCCCGGAATTATTGGATTCAATTTTAAGCGACAAGAAAGATAGTAAAAAATGAGTGTAGAATATGCAATCATTGTAAAAAATAAAACACGGCTTGAGGTCTTAATTGAACGCTTCAATACAAAGGGACAAGCCAAATTTTACATTGAACGACTTGGCGGAGATTTTGAAGATTATGTGGAAGAACACGAAACTTTTCAAGATTCTTTAAACTCGCTTCAAACTCAGCTTTCGAAAGTAATTAAGCACAAAACCCTTGAAAGAGCTTTTATGCCTTCATTCATTTTTTCTGAGAACAATTTAATAGTTGTTATTGGACAAGATGGATTAGTTGCAAATACGGCAAAATACTCAAAAGGAATTCCAATGGTGGCTGTAAATCCTGACAAACAAAGGTATGACGGAGTTCTATTGCCTTTTGACACGTCCAACTTTATTGATGGAGTTGAAAGCGTTATTTCGAATAATTACCAATCAAAAACCATGCGGTTTGCCGAAGCGAAACTAAATGACGGACAAAGGATTTTAGCTTTTAATGACTTGTTTATCGGAGCTTCTTCACATGTTTCTGCAAGATACAAAATATCATACAATAACAGCCATGAAGAACAGTCCTCAAGTGGACTTATCGTTTCAACTCCAGCAGGTTCGACAGGTTGGTTAAGTTCTATTTTCAACATGGCTTATGGCGTGACAAGTCTATTTGAGAAAGATTTAAAACTGAAAAGACCAAAATTAAAAGATAATGAATTACTTTTTGCGGTTAGAGAACCATTTCAAAGTATGAGAACGCAAACAGGAATAACAACTGGAGTAATAAAGAACCAAAACATTTTAACAATTGAATCATTAATGCCGACAAATGGCGTAATTTTCAGCGACGGTATTGAGACTGACTTCCTGAAATTTAACAGTGGTTGTATTGCGACAATTGGAATAGCTCCTGAAACAGCGAAAATAGTAATTGGATGACAAAAAACGCCACATAAAAAACGCTATTTCAAATGCGGGGTTTGCGTGTTCGTCCAAACATTTGAATTCTTTACATACATTTGTGCTGGTTGGCATTTGAGCAACAAGTAAGTCATGCACTTGCCATAGCGTCATTCGTTTGCGTGCATAATATAAAACTGCATTAAATGAGAAAAACTATCTTCATAACACTTTGCTTATTATCAGCTTTCTGGACTTATGGACAGACTTTGCAAAATCAATTTATCGGAATAAATGTTTTGCAATTGCCTGCTCTGACAATCAATGCAAACTACTCCATTGAATCAAAACCATTTCTGACTCCAATTATGGATATAGGTTATGCCTTTAATTACGAGAAAGGTTTTGACTTTATTGGTAACATGCTGACACCTCATTGCGATTGTGGCAATGATGGTTACGAAATCGAGAAACTAACTGGTGCTTACCTAAAAGTTGGAGCATTCTTGAATCTGAGAAAATCATTCGAAAAACAAAACTTCATCCACATAGGTATATTTTTAAATAATTCAATTGTTTCTGAAAGTGGAAATTACCGTTCTGCAGGAGAAATTGAACCAAGTGTACAACCTGTAAGTCATACAATTTATGTTCCTGGACTAAGTTTTTCAGGAGGTTACGAATTCTCCATTTTTAAAAAAATGAAATCAAATATTGATTTTCAAATTTCGTTACCTGGTAAAAACTATGAAGACTTGTATGGTTATAGAAACTACATTCCGGGTATGGGTTATAGAGACTATCCGAAATATTGGTTCCCGATGATCTTATGGAATTTAAAATACAGATTATGAAAGAATTACGCACGCTAACAAACTCTATAACAATTGCGAATATTCGTATTCGTTGAAACAATTGAAATCTTTACATACATTTGTGTTGGCGGATAATTGACCAACAATTAAGTCCCTCACATACAATAGTGTAGCCGTTATAGGGCATTTTTTAAAAACCGGAAATGAAGCATTTTGTCCTCATACTTTTTTTGTTTTTTTTGATAAAACTAACTTATTGTCAAGAAAGAGAATTTGTTCTAAGAATTGATACTTTAGTTCTGGATTCATCAAGAGGATTTACACTAAACATTTCTGAACATGGTAATTATATCCCTTCATGGACTTTTTTGGATACTGTTTATAAAAAACACATCACAGAATATCCCAATTTCATAGGTAGAATCAAATTACCCCATGATTCATCAAGTATTCTAATCCAAAACTCCAATCGTGGAGGAGTGCTCATGTTACTCGGTGCATACAATCTGGAAACAGATACTATTGTGATTGATAAGCTTGAGATTTTTCAAACTTGTTACAATGATTCAGTAATAAAATTAGTGGAATACTACAAAGTTAAAGCTGGAATAAGAAGTGATAATCCCTACAAAGTAAAAGTAAAAAAGAAACCAATAAAAAACTCATGCGGAGAGAATCAGCCGAAAATGGTAACCTATAAGATAAATGGAATACTGTATGAAATTAATTTAGACCCACCCATAGGCTCAGCTGCAAAGTCAATGCACTTTCATGGCTCAAAACCTAGAAAATATTTAAGAGATCCTGACAATTATAAAGGAGAAGCCACTAGATTTAGTGGGTGGGAAAAAACATTTACTTATTTCAGTCTAATACGAATTGAACTCTAAAAAACTCTCTATAAAAAACGCTATTTCAAATGCGGGTTATTTCTGTTCGTACAAACATTTGAAATCAATACATACATTTGTGCTGGCAGACATTTGAGCAACCATTTAATCCCGCACGTGCCATACCGTCATCCGTTGCCAACAATACTAAAAAATTTGCAATTGGTTCATATTTGGTGTATTTTTGCATCATAAATACAAAAAATCAAGCCATGCCAAGACAAAGTATATCTTTCTCGAAACCCAATGATGAATGGTTAAAATCTCAAATAGATAATGAGGAATATTCCAGTAAAAGTGAACTTGTTAATGATTTGATTAGACAGGCACGAAAACAGCATGCTCATATTGACTGGATTAGGGAAAAATTAGAGAAATCCGAAAGAAGTGGATTTACTAATGACACCAAAGAGCAGATTTTGAAACAGTCAAAGTCATTACTTAATGGCTGAATATAGATTAAGTAATGAAGCAAAAGAGGATTTGATTCGCATTCATCAATTTGGAGTCAAAAAGTTTGGAATAACTCAAGCAGACAAATACTTTTATTCTTTTTTTGATTACTTTGAAATAATTGCCCAAAGGCCATTTTCATTCGAATCAGTGGATTATATAAAAGAAGGCTATAGAAGATGCCCCTTTGGTTCTGACACAATATATTACAGAATTAATGATTCTATGGTCGAAATTATGGCTATTATTGGAATGCAAGATTTAAAAAATATTCTTTGATTTTTTATAGATTAAAAAGTACTGTTGGCAACAAGCACAAATGCTCCAGTAAATGCGGGTATGCGTGTTCGTTGAAACATTTAAAATATTTATATATATTTCCCGAAAAATCGGGAGAAGTAGTGCTGGCAGATAATTGATCAACAATTTAATCCAGCACTCGCCATTACTTGTCCCGTGTAACGGGAGCGTCATCCGTTAGTATTAATACTTAAAAAAAACTCAGAATTTGGATATCTGAAAATTATGTAATAACTTTGTAGTCACAAAAGAGACAGTAATATGGAAACATCTATTATCAAAATCGGAAATTCTAAAGGACTTAGATTAAGCAAGTCAATTCTCGAGAAATATAATATCAACGAAAGGGTTGAAATTATTCTAGAGAAGGGGAGAATTATTCTTAAGCCAATCGAAAGCCCAAGAAAGAATTGGGAAACAGCATTCCAAAAAATGCATTTGGAAAACGATGATCAATTGTTAGTAAACGATGTGTTTGACAATGAAACTTTCGAAGAATGGAAATAATACAGTATTCCATAGTTTTAGTCGACCTGGACCCGACTTTAGGCAGTGAAATAAAGAAAACTAGACCGTGCGTCATTGTTTCACCAGACGAGATGAATAAGTTTCTTAATACTATTGTTCTTGCTCCTATGACAACAAACCTGAAAAGGTATCCAACCAGAGTAGCGGTTCAACATGAAGGGAAGAAAGGTATGATTGTTATTGACCAAATCCGCACAGTTGACAAAATCAGGATTCTGAAAGTATTAGGCAAACTGACAAAGTCCGAAATCAAGAACTGTAAGGACGTTATAAAGGAAACTTTTGTAGACTGAAAAAAGTACTAATGCTAACAAGCACAAACGCTCTAGCAAATGCGGGTATGCGTGTTCGTTGAAACATTTGAAATCGTTACATACATTTCCCGAAAAATCGGGAAAAGTAATGCTGGCCGACAGTTTCAAATGACAGCTTATAAAACATAATTAAGACTTTGTTGTCCGTCACTTTTATGTCGGAATACAAATATTTGTCTTGCAGTAAGTTATAAGCAAAATCGTCTGCTATTCGGTGTAATGGAAATAATCTCCACAATGTCGCAGTTTTACAATTTTAAAACGCTTTTCGGGTATAATTTTGCATTGTTATTTAATGTTAAACCGAAAGATTATGACAATGAGAAAATTAGTTTCATGGGTTGAAATCCCGGCGGTGGATTTTGAAAGAGCCGTTAAGTTTTACAACTCTATTTTAGAGATTGAGTTGCAAGTAATTGATTGTGGAACTGAGAAAATGGCGTGCTTTCCCTCGGGAGAAGGCGCAATTTCGTTTGCGCCGGGTTTTAATCCGTCGAAAGACGGAGTGTTGGTGAGTTTAAACACCGAAAATGATTTGGATAATACAATGCGCAGAATTGAAGAAAACGGAGGGTCGATAATTCAGCCAAAAACTAAAATTGAAGCTGAAAACCGCGGTTATTTCTCGCTTTTTATTGATTGCGAAGGGAATAAACTTGGGCTGTATGGCGATAATTAGCCTGAGCTGTTCATAATACAGCCCGACTTTACTTTATCTTAGTGAATCTTTATGTTTTCGCGACTTTGTGGCAAATGTTCTGTAAGCTGCGAAGACTCTAAAGCCCAAAGGGTTCACTAAGTTTGTGAATAGTTCAGGTTAGAAAACAACTTTATGGGATTGTACTATTTAAAAGGGTATTCACAATCCCATTTTTAAAAGTTTGTAATTTTATAGCAAGAAAAATATTGTGAGCTATCATATTTCAAAGCCGTCACTCTTTCTGTCACAATATGTTAAACAGTATTGGGCAATAGAAAATTGTTTGCCTTCGGGGAACGAACACATACAAAGAGTGGTTCCCAATGGTTTAATGGAATTGATGTTCTATTTGGGTGACAAACCAAAAGTAGTGGAGGGAAATAAACAACTTTCGGAAAGCTCAATTCTTAGCGGGCAGCAGAAAAGTTACTACGATATAACTGTTTCAGGGAAACTCTCATTGTTTTCAATTTCATTTCAGCCTTTTGGCGCAAAATTATTTTTTGATATACCTTTAAATGAGTTTTTTGATCAGAATGTGCCTTTAAAATACTTTTTAAAAGACAAGGCTGCTTCACTGGAAAATGAATTATACGAATCCGGAACGTTCGAAGAAAAAATCAGTGTGGTTGAAAAGTTTCTCCTTAATCAATTCCGGAACCGCACAAAGGAATATGAACTAAATCGGATAATTCATAGTGTGTCGCTGATAAACCAATCAAGCGGTTTAATCAATATTGAAACTCTTTCGTCGTCAGCATGTTTAAGCAGGAAGCAGTACGAACGGACTTTTGCGGAGTATATAGGTTCTTCGCCTAAACAATTTTTAAGAACAGTACGATTTCAAAATACCTTAAGGGAAAAACACTGCAACAAAAATATTAATCTGACCGAACTGGCATATACTTGCGGATATTATGACCAATCACACATGATAAATGATTACAAAATATTATCCGGAAAAACGCCGGCTCAATATTTTGCGGAATGCGAACCCTATTCGGATTATTTTTGACAGATTAAAATGAACTTATTATAGATTCACAAATGCTAACACTTTGACACATTAGTGGTTTGGGCCGATATCAGAAGTTTTATTTTCCGTAAAATCACATTTTATCATTTAGCAGCTCCCGGATATTTCCTTATGTTTTCCTGAAATACAGAAGTGAGTTCCTCTTTGCTTACAGCTCCGTTTTTAGAGTAAATAATATTGCCTTTGTGATACAATGCCAGGTAAGGAACGCTTGTAAGTTTCAGCTCTTTTACCAGGTTTTTACTGGCATCGGCATTCACTTTAACAATTTTAACCTTGTTTTTGTATTCTGTTTTCATAGCATCAATCATCGGCATCATTTTCATGCAAGGGCTGCACCAGGGCGCATAAAAATCAATAAACACAAGCTCGTCCGATTGTATCAATGCAGCAAACTGATCCGGTTCCATGCTGTTATCCATATCCTTACGTGCGTTCGGGTCGTTTACAACCGGAAGGCTTTGCTGGTTCCATTCCATAATGCCACGTTGTAGGTTATACACCTTGTTGTAGCCGTTTAGTGACAGAAGTTGAGCCGCATTCCTGCTTCGGCTGCCGGTGAGGCAATAAATATAAATCGGCTGATCTTTCGGCAGCAGCAAAAGGCGACTGCGGAAATCAGGGGCATAAAAATCAAGCTGTCCGGCATTGGCAATATGACCGTTCTTAAATTCATTTTCGGTACGTACATCAAGCAGAATTCCTTTTCCGGATGTAGCCAGCTTGTTGAATTCAAGGGAGCTCACGTCAGTATAACTTTTATTCTGAGCACAAGCTGTTGCAAACAGAAGGGGAGTGATAAGCAGTAAAATAATTCTGTTCATAGTTTGGTTATGTGTTTTAAACGAAATGTGATTTTTATTCCGCATCAATAAATTAAGGATAGTAAAACAGAAAAAAAGGGTTTAGGTTTAACCGGACGCAAACTTTAATTTGGTTTGATCTTTTTGTGCAAAACAGACGATCCGTAACTAATAAACACGTCCCCGTCTGTTAATTTTGTATTAAGTGCTCAGTAGCTTTCAGAATACAAAACCTTTTTATCTACTTTTGACGAAAGTACTAAGCCATCTCAATTGACCCAAATAATCAGATTATGAAACTAAAATTTTATTCCCTTATCATTATAACGTTGCTGATGGCGTCGTGCCGCTCAACGGAAAAAGCTATAGCTCCATCTGTTAATCCAAATGATAAATTGGTGATGGCAGTAGCCTGGTTTCAGAATTCGGCTGAAATGACAGCCCTTTTTTACCAGGGTTTCAATATAGCGCAGCAGCGCCTGGATGAAGCGGTTGCAGCAAATACTTCGGCTAAACCTCTTGCTGTGGTTGTTGATATTGATGAAACCATGCTCGACAACAGTCCATTCGAAACGGCAGTTATAAATTCGACGGATAACCTTTCGGGCTGGTATGGCTGGACGCGTGAAGCTCGTGCTAAAGCTTTGCCGGGTGCACTTGAGTTTGCAAATTACGCCAAAAGTAAAAATGTTGAAGTGTTTTATATCACTAACCGTGATGATAATGAACACGCTGTTACGGTTCAGAACCTGGTAAATGAAAAATTTCCTTACGCTGTGGCTGATCACGTTCTTACAAAAAGCGATTTGTCATACAGCAGTGGTAATACCAGTTCGAAAGTAGGCCGCAGGGCTAAAGTTTCCGAAACACATGAGATCATTCTTTTAATCGGTGATAACCTGAACGATTTTTCCGAGGTTTTTGAGGACAGGAGCAAAAACAACGGTAAAGCTGCAGTTATTGAAAACCGCGAACAATTCGGTAAAAAATTTATTGTTCTTCCCAACCCGATGTATGGCGCCTGGGAAAAACCTTTGTACGATTACCGCGAAGGACTTACCGATGAGCAGAAAACGCTGTTAATAAAAGGGAAACTGGTTAAATGAAATTTGGGTACCTGATGCACTGCATTTTATGCTGCATTAACAATTCAGATAAAAATGATCATGAACTTTCAAACAGTAAAGTAATTAATTGTTGAGAGTTACTGTCCAGTCGCCTGGTTCGTATATTTCAAATTCGAATTGTACATCATATGAAATAGTATTTAATTTATTCCGGGCAGTGTACCTTATTTTTATCATCACCGGGAATATAATGTAGTCATAACCAACGGATTCACCAACTTTTGTATCACTTCCGCTGGTGGTTGACATAGTGAAATTTGAGATATTCCTGTTGCGTATCCCATTTTGATAAATATCAACAAGAACCCTTTTTTTAATTGTGTTGTTTTTTTGAAAAGAGTATCGGTCAACGCCGGTTTTGTAGCTTACATAAGGATTTTGGGGTTTCGGTCCCATGTAAGTATCCTTATTCCACATGCCATCCTGAATGCTGTCGCCACTGGCTGTTTTTATAATGTATCTGCCTATGCCATTCCTTTCGCCATCAGACCATTCGCCGATATAAACTGATCCGTTTTGCCAGGTATATTTGCCTGAGCCATTTGGCAGACCTTTACTGAACTGCCCTTCGTAGCGGTCGGTGCCGAAAGCTAAACCTTTACCGTGAGCAAGACCGTTTTTGCATTTGCCGTCATAGGTGCCGGCAATTTCAGGTTTCAGCACTTTGCAGCTTTCCTGGCTGAAAAGCGTGAGTGAGCCCGAAACGAATAGCAGGTTGAGCAGGAATATTAAAACAGCTTTCATGGCAGCAGTTTTTTTTGTGTATCTGGATGGTATTAAACGTAAAGTTACTGATTAATTTCATCTGTTTATTTTTTAATTTTTTACGGGTCAGATGTAATACGCCAGATTGATCACAATATCATATTCGGTTGGTGATTTAATCCAATCATGGCTATTTCATCTGTTTATTTTTTAATTTTTTACGGGTCAGATGTA
>CAZBZA010000099.1:0-10091 GCA_964495865.1 uncultured Lentimicrobiaceae bacterium | reverse complement strand
CTCGATATATGGTCTCTTATTTCCAATTTTTATTACTAATGCCGGATTTTGAACGAAAGGCATAAAAATTAGCCAGTTGAGATTACTTATCTGCTATGAAATCCAGGTGAAACCGGATAAAATGAACCGATTATGGAACACCACTATTAGAAATTAACTACTAACTTTTGATGCCAGGTATTCCCTTCCTCATTGGTGATTTTTACAGTATAAAGTCCGTTGACGAATGTTGGTAAAACGTATAACAGGCTTTTCACTATTCATATTCTCTTCCAAAACCAATTGCCCGACACAGCTGTACACAGTAACAGATAACCTTGATCCTGCGATACTTGCTATATCACAAACAGTGAAATATCCGGATGCCGGGTTGAGCGCAATTTGGAAGGATTCTGTAGCAGGTATGTGTCCGATTCCTGTATTGGGCATATAAAAAAGATTGCTTATTTCGTTCTGCGAAAGCGATTGCTTCCATATCCCGATATCATCAACCATTCCGTCGATATTATTATTAAGCAAGAAAAAATTACCAAAATACAATCCTTCGCCCAATGCTAATGGAAGGTTGTCGTATGAAGCAGATTCCATACAGATAATATGTTACCACTAGAATTTACTACTTCATACGAATGATCTTGCCTGTAAAAGTTTGTGTACCTACCTGCAACCGGCAGTAATAAATTCCGGCAGGCAGATCCGTTAAATCAAGAATATACTCTTTTCTGCCAGGCTGTTGATTTTCAAATTCCCAACTTTTCAGGCAAATGCCGGTGAGGTTGTAAATACAAACTTTAACGGGTTCAGAGTTTGAAACATTCAAACTTAAAACAGCTTGGCCACTTACCGGGTTAGGGGAAATGCTTATTTCAATTTCGCTGATTATCTCTTCAACAGACACTTCCAGGCAGGCTTCCGCCACTTCCTCCGGGCTGTTGCAGCCGGGGGCGTTGTCATGAATTTCAATTGTTCCGCTTGGGCTTGTCAGATAATCGCAGATACATTGCACTTCACAAGTTGTTAAGGAAGTATTATTTGTTATATAAAGACCAGTAATGGAACTCGGAGCTATGTTCTCCAGTCCCGTCAGGCTGGTAAGGGCAAAATTACTACTAATGCCAAGGTCTTCCCCTATAGAAGTCAGGTTCTCTAATGCCATCAGGCTGAGCAAGGCATAGTTAGAATCAATTTGGAGGTCTTCCCCAACGGAAATAACTCCCTCCATACCCGACAGGCTGGTAAGGGCATCATTGCCAAAAATCCAAAGCTCACCTCCGATGGAAGTCAGATTCTCCAGCCCTGTTAAGCTGGTGAGAGCACTGTTAATAAAAATTATCAGATCACCCACAACGAAAGTAACTCCCTCCAATCCAGACACGCTGGTGAGAGCATTGTTTCCATATATTAGCAGATCACCCACAACGGAAGTAACTCCCTCCAATCCCGACAGGCTGACCAGGGCAGTGTTACCCCAAAACTTAAGGTCTCCCCCGATGGAAGTCAGATTCTCCAGCTCCGTCAGGCTGGTAAGGGCGTCATTTTCATAAATACCAAGACCACCCCCAATAGACGTCAGGTTTTCTAACCCCATCAGGCTGGTCAGGGCAGGATTTCCAAATCCATCTATCCCTATCTTTAAGGCTCCCCCGATGGAAGTAAGGTTATTTAATCCCGTCAGACTGGTCAGGGCATCATTTCTAAAAATCGTAAGTTCTCCCCCGACAGAAGTAACTCCTTCCAACCCCGTCATGCTGATCAAGGTATTGTTATGATAAATACCAAATTGCCCTCCAATGGATGTCACATTCTCCAATCCCATCAGGCTGGTCAAGACAGTGTTAAACCCAATAAATAGGTTTCCTCCGATAGAAGTCAGATTCTCTAACCCCGCCAGGCTGGTCAGGGCATCATTTCCATGAATACTAAGATCGCCCCCGATGGAAGTCACATTCTCCAATCCCGTCAGGCTGGTCAGTGCATCATTATTTCCAATTTGGAGGTCTCCCCCGATGGAAGTCAGGTTCTCCAATCCTGTTAAGCTGGTCAGTGCATCATTATATCCAATTTGGAGGTCTCCCCCGATAGAAGTCACATTATTAAGGCCGGTCAAATTGATCAGATTTAAATTTCCCGCCATACAATAGTAATACTCTCCAATTATCAGACTGCCAATTATTATATCCAGACCTTCCAGACCGTTCAGACTAACCAGGGCGTCGTTTGCATTAATAATAAGCCCAGCAATGGAATTAAGGTTATCCAGTCCGGATAAACTGGTCAGAAAATCGTTATTTTCGATTGAAAGAATACCTCCAACAGAAGTCAGGTTGTTAAGCCCGGTTAAACCGGTCAGGGCATTGTTTGTTTTAATATCAAGGTCCCCTCCTATAAAAAAGAGGTTATTCAATCCGGTTAAAAGAGTCAGGGCATTGTTTGTGTTAATATCAAGGTCTTCTCCGATAAAAGAGAGGTTATTCAACCCGATTAAACTAGTTATGGCATTGTTTGTGTAAATTTCAAGACTTCCTCCGATAAAAGAGAGGTTATTTAACCCGATTAAATTAGTCAGGGTATTATTTGTGTTAATATCAAGGTCTCCTCCGATGGAAGTCAGGTTATTCAACCCGATTAAACTAGTCAGGGCATTGTTTGTAGATATTTTAAGGCCTCCGCCGATAAAAGAGAGGCTATTCAACCCAATTAAACTAGTCAGGACATTGTTTGTGTTAATATCAAGGTCTCCTCCGATGGAAGTCAGGTTATTCAACCCGATTAAACTAGTCAGGGCATTGTTTGTAGATATTTTAAGGCCTCCGCCGATAAAAGAGAGGCTATTCAACCCAATTAAACTAGTCAGGACATTGTTTGTGTTAATATCAAGGTCTCCTCCGATGAAAGTCAGGTTACTCAATCCTGTAAGGCTGGTCAGGGAATCGGTTGAAATAATCTTCAAATTTCCACCGATAGATGTTACCATGCTTAATCCATATAAATTAGTAATATTATTACCACTGATTGTAACATTGCCCTCGATTTCGTCACAATTTGGATATACGGACTGAAAGTAGTTGATTTCAATTTGAGAAGTGAAAAAATAATCCGGCTGGCAAGGGGAGGTAATCCCGCAAACACCTGCTACCTCTATCAGACTATTGCAGCCGGAGGAATTATTTGATATATCCACAGTTCCGTTCGGGCTGGCCAGATAGGCACATATACCCTCAGCCTCACAATTGCTAAGCAAGGGATTATCAGTAATGTTAAGGTTTCCCCCGATAGAGGTCAGATTCTCCAATCCCGTCAGGCTGGTCAGAGCGTCATTCTCATAAATCTCAAGGCCATTCCCGATGGAAATCAGGCTCTCCAGTCCTGTCAGGCTGGTCAGTGCATTGTTCCAGGAAATCTCAAGGCCATTCCCGATGGAAGTCAGGCTCTCCAGTCCTGTCAGGCTGGTCAGTGCATTGTTCCCGTAAATTTCAAGGTATCCCCCAATGGAAGTCAGGTTTTCTAACCCCGTCAGATTGGATAGATTATCGTTAACACTGATTCTAAGTTTACCTCCAATAGCAGATAAATTTTCTAATCCCGTTAAACTGGTCAAATTGGGAAGACATGGTCCAAAAAAAGTAATTCCTCCAATAAGCAGATCCTCCCCTATAAAAGTTAAATTTTCAAGGCCTGTTAGACTTGTCAAATTTAAATTTGGCATGTCAAAGACACCGATGCCAAGGGTTCCTCCAATAGAAGTCAAGATGTTTAATCCATTTAGATTAGTAATATAGGTGCCAATAATGGTGACGTCCCCTTCAATCTCCGTACACTCCGGATAATTGATTTGGAAGTTGTCTATCTGCTCCTGGGTTGTGAAGGTGATGCCTTCGGGCAGGCATCCCTGAGCTGCAGCCATTGCGTAACTCATGGTTACTGATGCTATGAGTAAAATTAATTTTTTCATGATGTTCCTGTTTTTAAACTACTCAATATTCCATTCCTCGTAATGGGAAGAGGCAAGGGGTTTCATTATTTAACTTTAATAATTTTCTTTGTTATCGTTTCATATCCAATTTGCACGCGGCAGAAATACACACCTGCCGGAATTTCACTTAAATCCATAAAAAAATCCTTAGCCCCGGAATCATGATTCTTAAATTCCCATGATTTCAGGCAGATGCCGGTTAAGCTGTAAATGCAGGCTTTAACGGTTTCGGAACCTGGAAAATTCAGTCCTAAAACAGCCTGACCACTACTCGGGTTGGGATAGATCATTATGTCATCTGAGAATAATCCTTTATCAGCCGGTTCTTCTACGCCAGTGTAAAGTTCGAAGAAATTAAGAATAGACCACATCAGGTCCTCACGGGTGTATTCACCATCCTCTAGCTCGGCAAGCGCATAGGAAAAGCAGAATGTCTTCTGACCATAGATACCCTCATTCTGAACAGCGACCGTGTCATATCCAAACTCAACAAAGGCTGCCTTACCGGTATACCCCGGGCGAAAAACATCAATATATTCCTGGTTCTGCTGGTTTGTGCCATCAAAGGAAAATCCTTCAGCAATAGAGGATGGAAGCCCCTCAAGAGCTTGGAGTGAATGATTGGTGCCATCCTGAGCATCGTTTAATCCGAACAGGATATGCAACATAGTATTGTCCTCCTGGTCAAAACCGAGAGCATCACCACCTTCCAGGTAAACATTGCCATCATCAAGCAGATAAGACTTTATGGCATTGGCAAACTCATCACCCAGAACAGTGATATCACCACCGTAATTACCGAAAGAAAGGAATGCCACATCATATCCTTTTAGGGTATTGGGAACCCTGGTGGAATAAGTAACAGGCAATGAGGTATTTTGCTGCAGGAAATCACGAATCCAGGTACCACTGTAGTCTTTTGCTCCTTCAATCCCTTCAAACACAAACAATCCATCGTTGATTCGGATATAGTCACTCTTCACGATCGTATCCGTCATGTAGCCATTGCTGACAATAAGCCTGACGTCGAAGTTCCCCGCATCTGCATAAGTATATACCGGATTTTGTTCCTGGGAGTCGATAGTCCCGTCGTTGGTGAAATCCCATTGCCAGGAGTTTATCGCGTAACTGGGATCCGTAAGGGAGAAGTCATAGAAATGGACTTCCAGGGGATTTCCGCCCTGGCGGACATTAGAAGAGAAATTAGCAACCGCATATCCGCTATCCAATTCATAACCAAAATGATGCATTACTTTCAGCAGGATATTGTAGCGGGAACTCTCAGGACTCTCGTCTACCAGATCCGCCAATGAATATCCAAAATAGAAGGTTTTCTGTCCGAGCGTGCCGTTATTATAAACAGACACATTACCATAATTACTTTCATAAAAAGGGCAAGCAGCGGTGGATGCCGGTACGATCTGGTCAATATACCAATTGTATTTCTGAGTGGATTCCGCAAATTGCATCCCTTCGCAGAGGGTGCTAGGGTTACCGGTAAGCATATCTATCGGATTGGACATCCATTGGAAAGACGCGCTGGCCACTCCAAAGAGTTGTTTTAAGTTAGCCTCATTCGGATATGCCAGGAATTCAGCACCGTAAAAGAACCCTCCGTGTTCAACATAGATCTTACCCCCGAATTCAACATAGGTTTCCATGATCTGGCTCATTTCGTAGCTAATTATTGTTCCTTGCGAAAGGATTTCGCCACCGTTCGCACAGGAAAGAAATACTGCATCAAACCCGGCAAATGAAGATGGATAATAATTTGTGTACGTGACCTGGTATCCCATATCCAGGAGGAAATCACGGATATAGGAACCACTGTAATCGAGGCCCCCCTCTTCTCCCTCAAATACGAGGAATCCTGAAGGTGCCACTAAAACAGGAATTTCCTGTTCCTGGCCATATACCACAGGGATATCTGCACTAATTGACAACATCAGGGCGGAAAAATGGCAGGTTGCATTTGCTGCTGCCTGGATCTGGAACACACCGGTAAGGTCAAAAAAGTCGTCGGCAGGAACCGGGGTCACATACACACCATCTAATACAATAATATCCGGATCCGGAGAAGTGAGTAAGAACATCACGCTGTCGGAGCTGCTCAGTGCTGCATGGTTGCGCAACCGGATGGTGAGGGTGGCTGTTTCGCCGGGTTCTAAAACACTATTTGCATTTGCATCATTCACACCGCTGGAAACATACCGTAACTTCAATTCTTCAGGAGGTTGTGGATTAACCATGTCGAGAGCTTTGAAGGCATTAATCCTGCCTGATCCCATCAGATGATGGTACTGAGCAAGGTTTAAACTGTCATTGTTATCGGTTGTGGCGATAAGTTGTGCGATCACTTCGCTGTTTGTCCAGGTCGGGTGGTAGGATTTGATCAGGGCTGCCAGTCCCGCGGCAAGTGGGCTTGCCATGGAAGTGCCGCTCATCAGACCGTAATTATTTCCGGGAAGTGTACTCAGGATTCCACCTTCTGACCCTCCGCCGGGTGCAGAAACATCCACGCCAGGTCCGTAACAGGAATACCCTGTCTTCGTATCATCCATACTGACTGAAGCTATAGATACCACTCCCGGGTAATCGGAAGGAAAATGCAGATCCGTGATATTTGAGTTACCGGCGCTAGCAATTATAATGCTTCCCAGTCCCATCGCATATTCAATCACCTCTGCTTCAACTTGTGCAAAACCATAGTGCCCGCCCCAACTATTATTGATCACATCGGCACCTTGCTCGGCAGCATATACTATAGCGTCCATAGCGTACATGAGGGTATTGGCGCCATTGTCGGTTTGCAAAGGAATGTACTCGACATTCCAGCTGATGCTTGCTATACCTGTGGCATTATCTGTCATTCCGGCGGCAATCCCGGCAACATGGGTCCCGTGATCTGAGACAGGGCCAGTCACAGGATCAGGATTACTTCCATTTCCTGTCAGAAAGTAATCATAGAAATCCCATCCGATCAGGTCATCAGGGTATCCGTTCATATCATTATCCACTCCGTTGAGGTCCCCCGGGTCAAGCACCCAATTGCCACCAACAAACTCTAGGGTACGACCATCACCATCGGCATCTTCACCTGTGTTTTGCCAGGTATTGTTGATCAGGTCCATATGATCCCAGTCGACACCAGTGTCAACGATTGCCACTTTCACCGGCACGGCTCCATTCTGCCCTTTGTGGATATTCCATGCCAGAGGAGCCATGATCTGTGGCAGATGCTGCTGATTCACGTAGTATGGGTCGTCAGGGATGTCGAGCACATGGTGGATGGGCACGGGTTCTGCATATTCCACGTTGGGATCGGAAGCCAGGACTTTAGCCACCATGCTCACATCCAGGTGTTCCGGGATTTTCAACAGGTGTATCCTGGAAAGATCCGGCAAGCCTGGTTTGGGGGGAGCAGGCTTTTGTTTGAACCGCTTTGCAAGGTAAGAAACTTCGTATTTCCCCAGTTTTTGATCCAGGGAGGGAATTCCGGTACTTACAGGTCCGTCGGTAAAGGAAAAAGGCCCAATGCCGGAATTGAATTTGATGTGGACCATACCCGGAAGGTAGCTCCCTTCCTGCTGGTTCTCTCTTGTTGAAGGTTGAACATTTTTCCTGTCGCGGGATGGAGGATCACCTGCGAAGACAGGAATACTAAGGGCCAGGCTGAGCGTGGCGGCATAAAGAAGGGTATTTTTTTTCATAAAGGCTTTTTTTAAATTCTCGCAGATTTCGCGAATGAATTCGCATATTATCACATATGACTAAACCTGATATCTGCGTCTTTTTTCTGCGGTAATTTGTAAAAAATTTGTTCATACTTATGTATAAATGATCATCTTACACAATTAAGTGTTCTATTCGTTAAGGTGATAAAGGCGATGCGTATGGGAATGAAGCCTTGGGCTGTTACCAAAGCAAACTCATGTTTACTGCTGTGATAAGCAAATTTAATTTTTTCATGATAATTCTGTTTTCAATGAAATATATTTTAGATATAAATCATTGATCAGTAGCTATTTAACTTTTACAATTTTCTTAACCACATTTCTATCCCCGGCCTGCAGGCGCAGGAAGTAGATGCCAGGGGGAAGCAAAGAGGCATCGAAAATTCGGGAGTGTATTCCGGCACTGAGTTTTTCCTGTATCAAAGACTCCATATGCTGTCCGTATTGATTCCACAGGGATAGCCCGGTAAACCCGGCTTTTGATAGTTCGAACCGGATGGTAGTGAGTTGCTTCACCGGATTGGGATAAGCAGTGAGAGTAAATTCCGGCTGCGTAAGGTTTTCCACCCCCAAGGTGACGAAAGAAAGGTTAATAATGGAATCCATCCAGTGCATTCCGGTTATCCAGGTATCTGGATCTAAGATATGGCCTCCATCAAAAAACTTGTAATCATAAGCAATGCCATATGTCTCAAGACTATCCATAAAAACCTGGTAAGTCGGATAGGTGCACATATAATCTGTTGTGCCGCACCCTAAAAACCATGAAAGTTCATTTTCATCAGGCAGGTCTTTCACTTTAGTGCTAACATCATATACGTACCATTCTTCAAGAACAGAATCAATCCAATTGCCCAGTGTATCAAACGGGAAATCGACATAACAAGGCGGATTATTTAGGTTTGGGGAGAAGGCTCCGCACATGGTTAAAAACAATTGGGTGTTTAAGGCCGGACCACATTGCAGGTTATAGGTGCCATTATCGGTATAATACAAATCTTTCCAGGTATTCAGTATTGTATCAGGCATCGAAAGAAAACCGGCATATGGAAAACTTGCCCTGAACTTTTGAGGATATGATACCGCCAGCCAGCCCGAGCCATAGCCCCCCATGGAAACCCCGGTTATATACCTGAAGTTCTTATTGGGGTATGCCCTGAAGTTCGTTTCGATAAAAGTTATTACATCCTGCATAATAAAATCCTCGTAATTGCCATAAAGCTCTGAATTTACATAGCTGCTTCCCATATATGGTTCACACGAACCATCGGGCCTGACATAAATGGCTGGAGGTGATGTAATAGTTGTATCAGCATAATGTGTTTGATAGTAGTAATTAACTTCGGCAGTACCTGAATTCTGGTTTCCGCCACCTCCATGCAGATAATATATAGTGGCATAATACTGATCCGGATGCTGGTAATAATCGCCGGGGAGAAAAATATCGATCATTTTAACTTTATCCAGTGCGGGACTGTAAAATGATGCATCAATTTTAATGTACGACTGAGCGCTAACATTTAAAAGGACAGTGAATAGAATGATTGCTACTGAAAATGCTATTTTTTTCATGACTTCAGGATTTATTATTAAAATGATTATTAACACGTTAACAGTAATATTGGGTATGTTTGCCAGGCTTTGCTTTTGTGCCCGAAGTGGTATGGCTGTGTAATGAATTTGAAGAAAATCGGTAGGAACAGTTTTAAGTTTCGCCGGTTAAATTGCTGAAATGGATATCAGTAAGTAAATTACTGTTCAATTGTATTGGCAATCGATAGTTAAGTATGAAAAGGATAAAACCAATTGCCTGAATACGGAAATGCCTGCCAAAGGGCAGGCTATTCAGGCGAATTCGCTGTGACGAAATAAAAGTATAATCAGAAGGGAGTAGTGATTCTTCATTGCTATCGATTCAAGGGAATGAAATAAATCCAATCCGGAACAAATCCCAAAAATCAGTGTGAAGAAGGTCACCAGCATACCAGCAATACCAAGAGTGATATTAAGGAATCGGATGCAGACCGGAAATCTAACTGGTTCTAAATATACAACTTATATCGATTAAAAACAAATATGACAGATTAGAAAATCATTAGAATTTGGAATTCTATATCCAGAAGGCAAATCATTACTAAACGACGAACCGGGTTAAAAGATTGAAATCCAGGTAATACCGCACCCAACCCCTCTCTTTGAGGGGCTTCATCTCCCTTCTACTATGCCTTTCAGCAAAATACTGGATTTTTTAGTTTTTCACCGATGAAATTTTATAGAAATTATCAAAACGGTATTTTTATAAAATTTAATAATGACAGTGTTCATTCTATAAGATACTATACAACCAAAGCCGGCGGAGCTAAGCCTGCCGGCTTTTCAATTCC
>CAZBZA010000098.1:0-10208 GCA_964495865.1 uncultured Lentimicrobiaceae bacterium | reverse complement strand
TTGACCACTCACCGTCAACAAATTCGAGAGCGCTCAGGTTTTCGACCCAGTCGCCCGAATTAAGGTATATAATGCTCCCTTCTTCGTTACTGATTTTCTTGATTTCGGGATGATGGATATGTCCGCAGATAACATAATCGAAATTGTTGCTGATGCCAATATCTGCCGTAGTTTGCTCAAAATTATTAATAAACGAAACTGCTGATTTTACACTTTCTTTAATTTTTTTCGATAATGAAAGCTTACCTTTTTTAAATACTTTTTCGGAAATAAAATTAAAAAAACGGTTTATAAGTATCAGAATATCATACCCTACCGAACCTAGTTTCGCCAGCCATTTCGAATGCTGCATGGTAACGTCGAAAACATCGCCATGAAATACCCAGGCCCTTTTTTCGCCCGGAAGATTAAGGACTACTTTGTTTACGATATGAAGCGAGCCCATTTTAAGTCCCTCGAACCTTCGCAGCATTTCGTCGTGGTTGCCGGTGACATAGTAGGTTTTAACACCTTTGCCCATCCAGGTTACCAGATGTTTAATCACTTTCATATGGCTATTGGGCCAATAGGTTTTACTAAATTGCCAGATATCCACTATATCGCCGTTCAGTACAACAATTTTAGGCTTTATACTCTTCAGATAGTGCAGCAGTTCTTTAGCGTGACAGCCATATGTTCCAAGGTGTATATCAGAAACTACAAGTATATCAATGTGCCGTTTTGGTATTTTCATTCAGTAAATTAATGTTTTAGTGAAGGATGGAAGTCGATGAAAAACACAAGAAAAACACGGGATAAAATGTTTATAACCCTGTTATTCAAAAATTGTATCCGGTGAGTTTCGAGGATGTGAAAATGAAAACCGGCAGGGTCTTTTGAAAGGTTTCGCGGAGAAACCCCGCTTGCATCTGGTCGTTTCATAGTATTAAGTTTCCCAAAAGTAGTTTTAGCATATGAAGAAGATATAAAAGCAATATTATTATAATGTTAGGCTTCGGAAACTGTTTATTTACGGGTGGCTCATAAATCTCAGCGACCTGAAAATTCAAGTTAACTGTCAGCATATTTTATGATGTAAAAACACTAGGAACCTGATACAGGATAAAAAAGAGCCTGCTGAAATTCGGACGACAGTTAGATTATCACCAATAATTCAATATTTTTGCCCAAAATAATCCTGATGCTTCGCAAATCAACTCTACTTCTTGTACTGATAATTGTGTTTATTAATAACGCGTTTACTCAAACAACTGACTTATCATCATCTAAAATTGAGTATCTGCCAAAAATTGACGGGTCACTAAAAACCAAAGCTGAATTTGACCTCGAAAACAACCGTATGCGGTTTGAAGTGCGTAATGCCCGCTTTGGCGCAAAAGGAAATATAAACAATTATGTTGGATACCGCGCTGAAATAGACCTGTCGGACGAAGGCCGGATAAGGATGCTTGATGCTTTTGTTAGAATAACGCCGGTTGAAAACCTGGATGTATACCTGGGACAGCGAAAAGTACCTTTCGGGACAGATTACCTCAGAAGCCCGGTGGAGAATATTTTTGCAAATCGCTCATTTGTAGCCAAGTATACCAACGATGGATTAAGAGATATAGGATTTGTTGTAAATTACCGTTTTAAATTTCACATTCCTTTTAATGTATGGGCTGCAGCCATGAACGGAACGGGCAATAACAATCCTCAATGGATCAGCAGGCCTAATTATTCAGCACGTTTATTGTTCGAGCCACTGAAAAACATACGATTAGCGGGAAATTTCTACCAGGGATCAACATTACTTGAAAATGAACTCACCATGTTCGGAGGTGAAATCCGTTATCAAACCGATAAACTTCTGATTGAGAGCGAATACATACATCGTCATTTTACAGATACCGCTTCAACCGAACTCGACCAATATGGATTCTATGTGCACTCGACCTATAATTTCTATACCGGAGCTAAAATGATTCAGATGATAAGCCCGGTTCTCAGGTGGGATTTTATGGGCCGGGAAACTGATTATATTGGTAAAATTGCTGAACGTGTTACTGCCGGGGTTAATTTTGGTTTCGAGCCCAAAGCCTTCAAAGCTGAAATCAGGCTTAACTATGAGAAATACCTGAAACGATATTTCCCCTCCCATTTTGACAAATTTACGATAGAATTTATCGCAAAGTTCTGACAATGATTAACATATAATGTCTCAATATTGAAATCTGGTTTTAGCCAGCGCTGTAATTTCTTTCGCTGGTAAGTTTACCGTTTTCGTCCCAAATGCGCCAGATTCCTGTTTTTTCGCCGTTGCTGTAATACATTTCGTAACGGAGTTTGCCGCTTTCGTCCCATATGCGCCAGATTCCGTCCTTTTTATTGTGTCGGTAATAAGCTTCCGAGAGTTTAGTTCCTGCCTCGTTATAGGTAAACCATATACCGTGTTTTTGTCCTTCGAGATACGAGCGTTGCTCCTGAATTTTACCATTTTCGAAGTAAATTTCGGTAATACCATCTTCGAGACCATTGCGGATTGCTTGTATAACTTTTACGTTTTTGTTAGGCCAGTTTTCAGTATAAGTACCGGAATATAACATGCCGTTTTTATAATAAAAGCCTTCGCTGTATTCGAGTGCCTGACCGAAAACACTTGCAGAAATCAAGCATAAGAAGGCAATGAGATGTATCTTTTTCATATTCAACACTTAAAGTTTCAAATTCATTTTCAATTAAATTTACAGCCCTTTAAAATAACGTATTAAAGATAACAATATTATTGGTTAAAATTAACTGTTACGCCCAAGGTAATTATGCTTCCGGGATTGTATTCGAGTGTTGACTGGTCTCTTTTAAGCGTTTCGCCGGACAAATTTTTATACTCAACAAACTGTTTTTCAACTATTTTCTGATTCAGGATATCCTGAATACCGCCTTTAATCTGAACATGCTCGCCAATATTTTTTGTTATCATAAGGTCGAAAACATTTCGCGGCATTTCGTACACATCAGGATTATCGAGTCCAACAACTACAAGCCTCTTACCGATTACATTGTATAAAAGGCTCACCATCAAACCGTGATCGTTGTCCTGATAATACACTCCAAGGTTAACAATGTAAGGCGACTGTCCCTGCATCGGGCGCACGGCATCGGAAGCGAAGAACTGGGAAGTATCAATTTTTATTTCACTTTTAATTACCGATGCATTGGCCACAAGCATAAAGTTTTTAAAATACCTGAGGAAATTATCTTTTTGTCCAAGGCTTTCGAGTGACTTACGTATTTCAATTTCAGCACCATAATTCTGAGCACCAAGGGCATTCTGGAAGGTATAGTCTTTTCCGCTTCCGGAGTTAATTTCAATAGTTTCAATAGGCTTTTCAAAATCCTTGTAAAATACGCCGAATACAAAAGTTTCGTTTGGTGTAGGATAAAACTCGTAACGGAAGTCGTAATTGTTGATAAATGCATTTTCGAGTTCAGGATTACCGCGTACCAGTTTTTTCATTTCGAAATCGTAAAATGCAAAAGGAGCAATTTCGCGGAATTCGGGGCGATTGATGGTGAGACCGTACGACAAACGCAACAACGATTTTTCATTGAAATTATAACTCAGGTTTGCCGAAGGGAAATAATTGGTTTCATCAATATCAATATTTACTTCTTCGGTTGCGTTATCGCTCGAAAAACTATGCATCTGCTGGCGGTTTTTCTCCATCCTTACCCCGGTGTATAATTCGAGTTTCGAAGTAAACGGCAGTTTAGCTGCTAAATACGCTGCAATCAGATCATTGGTTGCGTTGTAGGAATCGCTTTTGTTTGTTGTTTCATCAATTTCAATACCCGTTGTATAATTGATATTTGAATCGGCAAAAATTACATCAACCGGCTCGTAAGGTAATCCCCAGTTGAATTTCGAAAAGTTGGCTATAGCATAACCAATGCTTCGGTTTGTAAAATCACGGTCTTTGTTTTCAATATAAACTCCGGCTTTAAGTTCGGGTACAAATTTTCCGAATTTAATTTTTTGCTCGAAATTGAGGTTTCCGTTGTAAATATTTTCTTTAAGATTCTGGTACACACGGCCTGACAGATCGGGATTAGCTGCGAAGGAGAAATTTACTCCATATTGGCCGTAATACTGATTATCAGGATCTTCGACAAGTGATGATGAAAGCCGTTTAATATCCGGCTGATCGCGGTCAGCATAGGAATAGCCTAAAGTCCAGTTGAAACGGGTTTGATTGTTATCGAAGTTATGATCGCCTGCAAGCTGACCGGAGTATGTGTTGCGGCTGCTAAAGCTGAGTTCGTTGGCTCGGATGGTTAATCCGCCGTAATTATCACGTCCGTTACGGTCAATTACCTGAGTGTAGCCGTGATGATTATATAAGTTACGGAATTCGATTTTCTGGTTGTTACCAAATATAAAAAGCCAGTTGCTCAATACTCCTACTTTAGCTGTTGCCCTGTTACGGATATCATTAAAATAATAATTGGTATCCGAAACATCGTTTACTGTATCGTAGCGTTGGTAGTCGGCCCGGAAAATTTCTTCAATGTCCTGCGCGTAACTGTATGTAAAACTGTTGATGGTACCTACCGAAACTTTATTTATAAGGAACCTGCGCGTTAATCCCAGTTGAAAACGCTGATCAGGAATGGCCTTACTTAATTCAGGAGTCCATACTTTATTCATCTCACGTCCAATACTCTGCAGTTCATCATTGTCTTCGACCTCATTAAGGTGAGCCGGAAAATCATCGGGCAAATCCCTGCTTCCGTCATCAAAACCTAACCATTCGTATTTACTCATGCGATAATTGCTGAAATCATTAAACGTTGCTCCCGGGCGCAATGAAGTTGCATAGCTTACCGATAAACTATTTTTATCCGCATTGTTTTTGGTAAATATTTTAATGGCTGCTCCCGAGAAATCAGCTGGCAAATCGGGTGCCGGACTTTTATATACCATTATATTTTCGAGCATCGAACTGGGAATCACATCAAATGAAAAAGCCCTTACATCCGACTCCGAACTGGGTGTTGACGCATTGTTAAGCCACACTGTATTATAACGCTGGCTAAGTCCGCGAACCATAACAAACCTATCGTCCATAATTGTAATACCCGGCACACGCCTTATAACTTCCGAAGCATCGCGGTCCTGCGAACGGTTTATCTGCTGGCTCGAAATACCGCTTACAACCAAACTGCTCATCTTCATGGATG
This sequence comes from uncultured Lentimicrobiaceae bacterium, assembly GCA_964495865.1. GTDB lineage: Bacteria > Bacteroidota > Bacteroidia > Bacteroidales > UBA4417 > UBA4417. The sequence goes on along the minus strand of CAZBZA010000098.1, from coordinate 4,988 downwards.
AGAGCATGGAAATTTCGGAACCGGCCTGTCTTTTTGCCGAAATAACTACACCTTCGAGAGCCACGCTGTTACCTTCGAGATCAATATTGATTTCGACAACAACATCTTTCTCCACTTTTACCTTTTCGATAATCTGTGTTTTATAGGAAATGTATGAAACAACCAGATTATAATTGCCAGGGGCGAGGGATGATATCAGATAATTACCATCGAGGTCGGTGGTTGATCCGGTTGTGGTACCTTGTATTAACACTGTTGCTCCAACAAGGGTTTCTTTAGTCGCTTTATCGGATACAACTCCTTTAATACCTGTCTGGGCTATCGAAGTTGCAGCGAGCAGCAGCAATATGATTGTCAAATAATTATTTCTCATTCATTCTGATATTAAGTACTTATTAACAGCGGCAAAATTCCGCACTTACTATTAATTAAATGTTAACTAACTATTATGATTGAGAAACCAGTATAATTAGCCTGTAGCAGCCTAAACTATTGAAAATGCAGTGAAATCAGGTGTTTTCGTACAATAACAATTTGATTCAATATCCTTAATATTAGCTTAACAGTGTTGTGGGATGAGCAAACTAATTTTGCATCAAATCAAATTTTAAAAAAGATGAAAAAATTATTACTCGTAAATTTTATGCTGATATGCCTGGCAATGGCCGGTATTAGTCAGAACACGATCAACGATCCTTTTTTCGATAAGGTATCACACCGTGGCGCTTTCGGAACAGGTAACGACTGGACAGCAGGCTGGGCTAACTGGGATCCGCAAAACACAAATTACGGCACTCCAACAGTTACTGTTGAAGGAGAATTAACAGCCAGCACAACATGGACATCGAACAACGTTTACCTTATTAAAGGATTCTTTTATGTACGCGATGGTGCTACATTAACTATACAGCCCGGCACAGTTATCCGTGGCGATCAGAACACCAAAGGCACTTTATTGATTGAACGCGGCGCCAAACTTATTGCAAACGGAACCGAAACGCAGCCAATCGTTTTCACTTCGAACATATCAGCAGGTAGCCGTGCTTATGGCGACTGGGGCGGAGTAGTTCTTTGCGGAAAAGCTGCAATTAATGTTCCCGGCGGAACTGCAATTATCGAAGGTGGACCAACCTCCGTTTATGGCGGCGGTACTAATCCGAATGATGCTGACAACAGCGGAAGCCTGAAATTCGTACGCATCGAGTTCCCAGGTATTCCTTTCGTTCCGGACAAAGAAATCAACGGTTTAACAATGGGAGCTGTAGGAAGTGAAACAGTCCTGGACTACATTCAGATTTCATATTGCGGCGACGATTCATTCGAATGGTTTGGCGGCACAGTAAATGCAAAACACCTTATCGCTTTCCGTGGATGGGACGATGATTTCGATACCGATTTCGGATACCGTGGCATGGTTCAACATGCAGTATCACTGAGGGATAAAGATATTGCTGATCCGGGTTCAGGCTCCAACAGTTTCGAATCGGACAACGATGGTTCAGGCTCAACCAACACACCGGTAACCCAACCTATTTTCAGCAATGTTTCGAGTTTCGGTCCAAAATACACCGTGGGAACTGCAGTAAATTCAAACTTCAAACGTGCTATGCACCTGCGTCGTAATACAAGGACTACGGTTTACAATTCCGTATTTGCAGGATGGCCAATTGGTTTGTTTATTGATGGAACCGCAGCCCAGGGCAATGCTACTGCAGGCGACATGAAAATGCAGCGTACTGTTCTTTCAGGAATGGGTTCATTCTTTGTAAGCTCGTTCGAGCGCAGTTTCTTTACCACTCCAAGTTTCGGTAACGACACCATGGCAACAAACGATCTGTTAATGTATGTTGATCCTTTCAACCTCGGACAGCCTAACTTCCTGCTGCAAAGCGGATCGGAACTTAAATCAGGTTCCATATGGCCACAAACCGGTATCAACGAAAGAAACAACAATGCATTTGCTGCATCGGTGTATCCTAACCCGGTTTCAAGTACTGCAACTATTGCACTTACGCTTGATAAACAGCAGGATCTTTCAGTTAATGTATATGATTTAACCGGACACAAAATTGCTGTAATCGAAAAAGCAAGATATGCAGCCGGCGAAAATGAAATAAAGTACGATGCTTCTTCATTACCAAAAGGAATGTATTTTGTTCAGATTACTGATGGAAAAGAAAGTACTTCCTTAAAAATGATTGTAAAATAATTATTATAAATATCGTACTTTTTATACGTATTGCCGCCCCTGACTCAGGGGCGGTTTTTTTTTGTTAACATAATTTTAGTGGAGTAAGAGCTTTATTTGTAAAAGCAAACACTTAACATTTCAAAAAAGCAATTCGCCATCAATTAACAACTTCATTTATAAACAAATAACTATTATTGCAAAACTGGGTATTAACTTTAAACCAATAAAGGCTTAACATATCCTTAACATTAGAAGCCTAATTTTGCGCTTTGAACTACATAAGATCTAATTCCAATTTAATGAAACTTGATACTGTTTTTAGCTTTCTGGTTCCGAAGGACCGCAAATTTTTTCCACTTTTCAACGAAGCCGCTGACAACCTGGTTAATTCGTCGGAAATCCTGATTAAACTAATCAGGGAAAATGATTTAAACAAAAGGCTCGACTATGTGAAAGCTATAAAAGACTCTGAGCTGGTCGGCGACAGGCTTACTCATATTCTGCTGCAGGAGTTGAACGGCACATTTATTACCCCCTTCGACCGCGAAGATATTCACAGGTTGGTTAATTCCATGGATAGTGTTGTCGATTATATAAACTCCGCCGCCAAAAGGATCGGACTTTACAAATTATCAGCATTCCCTCAGGAGTTTGTTTTGGTTGCCGATTTAATACTCGAAGCAAACAAGGAGATTCAAAAGGTTTTGAGGAATGTTAAAAATGTTAATGATTTTAAATTGTATGCTGACTCCTGCAGCAAAATAAGTAAACTCGAAACACAGGTTGATGACATTTACCAATCATACCTTACCAATCTGTTCGAAGAGGAATCGAATGCAATAGATCTGATTAAAAAACGTGATATCCTTACCGCTCTCGAAAAAGCTATTGACAAATGCGATGATGTTGCGAATATTTTCTCAACACTAATTGTTAAAATGGGTTAATTTTACACAATTGCAAAATCAGGTCTCCTATAAACTACAATTAATTGACAAAGAATGAGTTTCACACTATTGATAGTAATAATTGCACTTGCCCTTATTTTCGATTTCATCAATGGATTTCACGATGCTGCCAATTCAATTGCAACAGTTGTTTCAACGAAAGTACTTACACCTTTGCAGGCAGTGGTTTGGGCCGCATTTTTTAACCTTATCGCGTTTCTGGTTTTCGAGCTTCATATTGTAGATACCATTGCCAAAACGGTTGATACTTCTGCTATCAATCTGCATGTAATACTTGCAGGACTCATTGCCGCCATAATCTGGAACTTATTTACCTGGTATTTAGGAATACCTTCGAGTTCGTCGCATACGTTAGTCGGAGGATTCGCCGGTGCAGCCATAGCTTATGCCGGCTGGGAGGTAATTCATACAGGAAAAATACTTAAAATAGCAGCATTTATATTCCTGGCGCCTTTATTGGGGATGATTATGTCGTACCTGCTGTCGGTTAGTCTTTTATGGATTTTCCGGTTCTTTAGCCCTCTAAAGCTTACTAAATTTTTTAAAGTCGGACAGTTAGTATCCTCAGCATTGTTCAGCCTTGGACATGGAGGCAATGATGCGCAAAAAGTAATGGGGATTATTTCTGCAGCGCTTTTGGTATATTTTAACGGTGTTGATCCGGCTCAGATTCCCCATTGGGCAAACATCACTTTTACTCAGGCCGGAAAAATTCATACCATTCCATTCTGGATAGTAATTGGTTGTCATGCGGCAATTGCAGCAGGAACTCTTATGGGCGGCTGGCGGATTATTAAAACAATGGGTGGAAAAATCACTAAACTCACTCCTTTCGAAGGCGTTGCGGCTGAGGGTGCTGGTGCAATGATGCTTTTTGGAACCGAAGCTTTTGGAATACCTGTAAGTACAACTCATACTATTACCGGCGCGATAATGGGAACCGGGTTGACAAAACGTATCACTGCAGTTCGCTGGGGTGTGACAATTAACCTGTTGTATGCATGGATACTAACCATTCCTGTATCAATGATTATTGCAGCACTGGTTTATTACTTCTTTGTTTTGATGGGCTGGACAGTGTAGTTTTTTAACTGGCAATTTATCGAATCATACCTATAAATACCGTATTGGTTTTATTCATTATTTACTAAGATATCCGCTTTTAAAACCTTAATACAGGATTTCTGTATTCAGGCTGTTGATAATTTCATTTCAATTTTCAAACCAAACACCAAACTAATTAACTTTGTTGAAAATAATTCAATACACTATCTGATTGTATCGAAAACACTTTGCAATTAGTTAACTATTGCTCAGGGAAAACGAAAGATTTTATCACAATCATAAAAGAGGAATAGTACACTAAATAAACGTTGCTTTTTCAATACTTTAAACTCAAACGCTTAGTAAATAAAAAAATCATTCACAATGTTAGTTAAAAACTTCAATGGGAAATTTTGATACCGTCATTGCTTTACTTACGCTATTAGGCTCGCTTACTCTTTTCCTTTTCGGGATGAAGTTAATGAGTGAGAGCCTTCAGCTTTTCTCCGGAAACCGTTTGAGGAGTGTTTTTTCCAGCATTGCTTCCAACAAAGTTAAGGCAATTGCGGCAGGATTTCTGGTTACAGGATTAATACAATCCTCATCAGCCGTAACAGTAATGCTTGTAAGTTTTGTGAATGCCGGGTTATTATCTTTAATCCAGGCACTTGGCTTAATGATGGGCGCAAATATCGGTACTACCGTAACAGCCTGGCTTATAACATTTTTTGGTTTTAAATTCGAATTCACAACCATACTTTTGCCCGTTCTCGGACTTAGCTTAC
>CAZBZA010000097.1:0-10223 GCA_964495865.1 uncultured Lentimicrobiaceae bacterium | reverse complement strand
AATCAATTTCAGCATCTTTCGCCTCGATCACCAACGGATTTTGAAACATCCAGTTATCGGTTACCAGTTCAAGGAAACTTTTGCGAACCGTAATAATCAGCGGCATATTGCAATTGATAATGAGTTCGTTCAGGCTGCCGGCCCAACCTTGTCCCTGCAATTCCCAGGCCCCGATTTCGTCGATAAGTACCATTTGTGAATTTCGGTTTCTTTCCACGGAAAGCGCGTCGCGACCAAATTCAATAGCCTCAGGAATAAAAAAATACCTTCCAACCCGCGCCAAACCTTCAGTATCGTTAATATGCGAAAGTTGCATTTCCTTATTTACGGATACATCCTGAATTTTGTACCCGGTTTTAGTCTCATTTTCGTAAACGGCCGAAGCAATTATTCCTCCGGTTACTATTCCGGAAGCTTTCAGCCTTGCAGAAATTGCAGAGATAAGAGTAGTTTTGCCACTGCCTATTTCGCCGGTTATAAGTACAACATTGCTCTTTTTCTTCATGGTAAGTGCTACCCGTTCGAGCCAGTATTCCGACTGGGCACCAATCTGCCTGATAACACTTACCGGCTTGCGGAAAATATCTTTGATTGAAGGCAGATTTGCAATTACAAACGGAAGTGTTTCGAAAGCTACTTCCAGCGCCAGTGGCAGTTGCCGGAATGAAGTACGGATAAAGAAATTTCGTATCACCGGGTTGCTCAGCTCCTTACCAACTACCGAAAAGCCAACGATCATTATCGCAGCACGGAAATTCATCTGCAATCCAACCAACAAACCATCGGTGACTGAAAGCTCTTCCGACTGGAATTTTGCAAACAAAAAACTGGACAACATGGTAATAGCTACAAAGAAAATCCAGAAATTCGGTTTCAGCAAAGGCCTTAATGCTGATTTATAACGGATTGCCCATATCACGATTAAGATAATTCCGATTGTAAACCACCAGGCAATACCTGTATAATTCATAAATAACAGCGCCGAAATCATCCCGACAAAATTAAACGCAAGCCACCACAGCGAATAGCTGGTCAGAGGCGTTTTACTCCTTGATTTTATTTCGTTCATTCGCTGTTTGTCCGAGCTCAGCATCGGAATTGTTTTACCCGTCGCACTTTTGCCGATATAAATCCCTATAACGGCTGCCACGGTGCCAAAAAACAAATAGAAAATCCATAATACAATAATTGGCATCCAAACCGTATCGAAATGCATATGGAGTTGCTTTTCGGCATATTTCACCAACGAAGCATACAGTTCCACTATGTTTAAACCATAATAAATAAGGTAGTTGGCAATTTTCTGAAAAAAGTTCCACGACATGGCCAGCAAACTACCAACCAGGAAACCAAACATATTCCGGCCAATAACCCTTACCGCAAACTCAAGCAGAAAAGCTTCGGACAAAATAGCAATCATGGGGCCAAATATAACGGCGCTTGGCGAAACTGATTTCATAAGGGCGCAAATAAGTCCCGCTCGCCATATCAAGCCTTTATCCTTCCATTTATAACTGATTGAAATAATAAGAATTACACCTATTGATGTAAGAAAAATACTACTGAACGGGACATGAAGATTGTGAAGAAAACTGCCGAGAACAATTTCGGATGAGGCCCACAGGCAGCCCAGCACGGCTGCTTTGAGCCAGGTAATACTCAGCTGCCGGTCAGGATTCATTTACAAGGCATATTTTTATTGCACAGCTTTTAAACAGGTGAAATCCGGAAGCGCCCTCGGCTATAAGCTGAAACATTTTTTCGGTATCGGTAACGCGGGTTGACCCAATAAAATTAACGCCGCGCTTAAAAAGAACATCCGGAATCAGGCTGCTTGTAGGGCCAACCAGAAGAACCTGAGTTGTTGCCGGGATAATAGCCAACAGTCTGTCCAAGGTATGGTTAGCGATTGACGAACCGGTAATAATCACAATTTCGGATTGTGCAATTGCTTCTTCCGATTTACCGGCAGGCACCAGGAATTGCTTATATTCATCAGGGACGGCAGCTTCGTTAAGTTCAACAATTTGTAAGGAGCTCCCCGATTCCACGGTTTTTTTCAGGTAGGATAAAAATGCGCCAACCACGCAAACCCGTTTGGGCACAGATAAATCAAGAAGATCAAAGGGGTCTTTGTTTTCGATTATCGTGCAATCCGATTCTGACATCAACTCTGCAGAAAGTGCATTCATTACCGCAAGTCGTATTGTTTTAATAAAACACGACTGATCAGAATGTATGAAAAGATCAGTCACTTTCTGACCGGTGAAATTGCCGGGTGTAAAATCGCCAAAACCTCTGTTTCGGTTTGTCGCGCATGTATCATCCGGATCAGGAACGGTATAGGCTAACCCACTATAACCGGAGGACAGTTTCACCGCGGTAAAATAGATACCAGCAACAAGTTTCTCAATGGTGATTGTATCAAGTCGTTGTCCGTACCTTGACTTTATTAGTTCGAGAGTTTCGTCGAGAATCATATTCGAAAAAAGATTTTGAAAGAATGCCCCCTCTTGAAAAAGGAGACCTTTTAATCGCAGGTTAACCTTGATTTAAAAATGTACTAAGGAGTAAAACTACAGAAAAATCGGGACTCCGAACAAAATTGAGTCTCAACAGGAAGTGAAAAGTAAAAAATTGCTTTGAAACAGCAGAATGGCAGCAGACCAGTATTATCCTTTTTCGCTGATTGTTTTTAATCGATCGTAATCAATAATACGGAAGTATTTCCCTTTTATCTGGATAAGGCCCTCTTCGTCGAACTTTTTAAGCATCCGTACAACGGTTTCCTGGCTCATTCCACACAACTCGGCAAGGTCTTTGCGCGAAAGCGGGAGATCAAATTCATGGAGTTTAAAAATACGATCGGCCAAACACAGAAGGATATCCGCAATGCGGCCATACGATTGTTTATGTGTAAAACAGAAAAACCGACCGTTAATCTGAGCGCTGTTAGCTCCCAGTATAGCAATTACCTCTTTTGAAAAAGCAGGGTTTTCGGCTAATAATTTTTTAAAAAACTGAATATCAATTTGTTTTATTTCCGAATCGATGTAGGTCATCGCCGAATATTGATAAGTCTGAGTGTCGGCGCTTACTGATGAAAGACCAAGCAAATTTCCTGTAGTAACAACTTTTAAAACCAGTGAATTTACGCCATCATCAAGAAACACTTTGGCCAAACCGTTTTCAACAAAAAACATATGCGAAGCTAACCCACCTTGTTTACAAATGAGCTCTCCCTTTTTATACTTAACTGTAACGGAATGCTTATCCATCAGTGCAACCTCCTCCTCAGTTAATTTTTCAAAACACCTGCAGGTATAGGATTGAATGGTACAGCCTGTATATTGTTCCATATAAGTTTTTCACCTCTATTTAGTCATGCAAATATATGATTAAGTAGATAATTATTGATCTGTGTCAATAAATTAATTGCTCAACCAGTATTCTTATCCTTGTTCATGACACACATACAATTTAATCAATGCATAAAAAAATGCTCACTTTTGCAGGACAAACAATTGTTAATCATTTCACAATATGAATACATATAAAAGATACCTGCTGATACTTACGATCGCACTTCCGATCTTTTTTATCGTTAGCTGCGGCGACAATGACGAACCCGACCCGGTAGTTAACACAACCGCATCATGCGAAGGCTGCCATACCGATTATGCGCATCTTCAAAAAGTATTTTCGCCTGATACCAATGCTCCTGCCGGTGGCTGCGGAGGAGAAGCTCCACACTATGAACCTTACGACAGGGTTTATATGGGTGGCGACGGATATACAGCTTATAAGACAACCGGCCACTATGCTATAGGTTGCACCGGCTGCCACAAAGGGACAGACAATACAGATGATAAAAACCTGGCGCATTCGGGCGATTTTATTGGTAATCCTTCCATTTTTAACGAAGAAACCTGTGGAACCTGCCACAAAGCAATCGTTGATAATTTTAAAACCAGTATCCATCAGGGAACAGGTCAGAAACGTAAAGTTGCCATACGAAGTGGTTTCAGCGGATCCGAAGATTTCGACAAACTACCCGCTCACCAGATTGATGGTTACAATAAAAACTGCGCTACCTGCCATGCTTCATGCGGCGACTGCCATATTGTTCGTCCTCCTATTGCCGGCGGCGGACTTACCAGGGGACATGAGTTTATTAAAACTCCGGATATGATAAGTGTTTGTGTTTCGTGCCACGTTTCGCGCGGAGGGCATGCATATCTGGGTGTTGCACCAGGTACTGAACCAGATGTACATTTAACCAAAGCCGGTTATAAGTGTATTGATTGCCACTCGGGTGATGAATTACATGGCGACGGGCAGAAAGTGGAACAGCGATATGCGTATTCAAAACTTCCTACCTGCGAACAGTGCCACTCCGGACTTGCACAAAAGAACCTTTACCATACCATGCATTACAACGATTTCAACTGCCAGGCTTGTCACTCACAGGATTATAACAACTGCGGCAGCTGTCATATTCATGGCGACGGAGCCAGAATTCCTGCTTACTTAGGTTTTAAAATTGCTTCAAATCCAATTCCGGATATTAAAACAGGGTTTGATTTTGCTCTTGTACGCCGCACCCTTGGCGCTCCTGATAACTGGAAAGAATACGGAGTACCACAATATGCAAACTTCGACGCACTGCCAACCTACAATTACACATCACCTCATAACCTGCTGCTCTGGACTACCCGCACCAAAGTAGCACCTGGCTCAGCATGTTCAAGTAATTGTCATATACGTAATGAAGGCGGTCAGTTAATCAATAAGAGCCTTTACCTTTTCAAAGAAGATCTTCTAACCTGGGAACAACAGGCATCCATAAACATTACTGTTGACGGAAAGCTTCCACAATCGTGGTTTACAGGGAAATAACAACAAACAAACAACAAACACTTAACCTTAAAAAAGAAAAATCCAATGAAAAAGATCAATTATCTGTTTTTACTCAGTTTCCTGTTTCTTGCCGTATTTATCAGTTCCTGCGAAAAGGATGACGACACACCGGCGATTAATGAATCTGAAGTTTTGGCTACTTACCTCGAATCGCCTGATTCGCCAGCAAAAAAAGACTTCGTAAACACTGACATGCCTACCATTATTGCCGCCAGCGAAGTTAAAACGTTGAATGAAACAGGCCAGGTTTACATTATTGATATCCGATCAGCAGCTGATTTTGCAACCGGTTACATCAAAAATGCACATAACGTTGCCTTTGCTGATTTATTAACCCACATTAAAGGTGTTAACCTAACTCCTTATACAAAAGTTGCTATTGTATGCTATACAGGCCAAACAGCTGGTTATGGTGCAAGTTTACTTCGTTTGTTGGGATACGATAAAGTGTATTCATTGAAATGGGGAATGGGATCATGGCATGCTGACTTTGCAGGTAAATGGAACACTGCTATTGCTAATGGCAATGCTTATGCTTCGCAGTTTACCTCAACAGCAACTGCCAAAGGAGTTGCCGGAGAGATGCCTGTACTTACGACTGGTAAAACCACCGGACAGGAAATCCTCGAAGCCCGTGTAAACACATTGCTTACTGAAGGATTCACTCCGGCATCAGTTTCCAACCAGGTTGTATTTGGCAGTCTTTCAAGCTATTATATCGTAAATTACTGGCCGGCTAATCAGTATGCCGAACCAGGACATATCCCCGGAGCTAGCCAATACACTCCAAAAGAATCAATTAAACTGAGTGCCGATCTGAAAACACTTCCTGCTGGCAAACCTCTTGCTGTATATTGTTATACAGGTCAAACCAGTGCTTTCCTCACCGCATATCTTCGCCTGTTGGGTTACGATGCAAAATCCATTCTTTACGGAACTAACGGCATGATTTACGATAAAATGGTTGCTGCCGGTGGAATGTCAGTTTTCGGACCTTCACAAATAATGGGATACGATTACGAAAAATAGTTTTCTCTTACTACCAGTCACCGAAAAGCTGCCATTTAGTTGGCAGCTTTTTTTTTGTCTATATGGGAAAAAGAGTTTCCAACAGCAGGAAATCAGTAGTACGTTATAAAAAACATTTCAGGAACATTAAAAAAACAGATTTTAAAGCGTACTTTTATCCGCTAAATCAGATTTGGCGTTATGTCAATGTATGGCCACGATACCTGTGTTCCCTTTGTTTATGAGCATTCCTGCTTCGAGTTGCTTACAACTGAAGAAAAAGAGCTGATTGATACACAAACAGTGCTGGTGCATTATAAAAAAGGTGAAATGATTTGTAAACAAGGATCATTTGCATCGAATATCATGTATCTGGAAAAAGGATTGGTTAAGATTTACCTCGAAGGCAATCCTAAAGATTTGATACTGAACATTACGCCTGAGAAAAATCTCCTGGGGCTGCAGGCTTTGTACGAAGGCAACAATACTTTTTTATACAGCATAAGCACTTACACCGATTCCCTGGTGCGAATAATTGATATTCAGATATTTAAAAAACTATTAAAGTTAAATGCATTATTTGCTTTCAGGATCATCAATATATTGAACGAGAGCACTTCGCAATCGTATAGCCGTTTTTTCAGCCTTACCCAGAAGCAATTGCATGGCCGTCTGGCTGACATTTTACTTTGCCTGTCGCGAAAAATATTCAATGCCGAATCCTTTGAGCTGCCCCTGTCGCGCAGCGATCTCAGCGAACTCACCAGTATGTCGACCGAGAGTGTAATCCGTATTATGAAAGATTTTAAGGATGACGGTATTATTGATATCAACAACAAATCAATAACCCTGCTCGATATACCAAGGCTTGAGAATATAAGTGCGAAAGGCTGAGTATTTTTTTAAAACGAGCCAGAAAGTAATTTCTCAGCGAAATTTATCCTTTTGGCCCTATACTTCCTGAAATATCGCTGAGACCAATCTGATTATCATACAAATCGAGTACATCCGCTTCGTCAAGAATTACGACCCTGTCAATTTTATTATCGGCCTGCCTGTACCATATTTCGGCGTATAATTCCGAATAAACATACAGATGAACGTTATAAAACAGGTATGTACGGCTCAGGAAATGTCGTCCCTTACTCAACAACAACTCTACCTGACGAAAAATGGTAAGCTTACGGAATTCATCAGTTTTCACTTCGCAATGGATTTGTTTAAAAAGTGAAAAATCATTGAACTAATCTTATTTTCTACTTACGACCTACTTCAATAAGGTACTTGTTCCTGAGCGATTCAAGTTTCGAAAGGTCGGCTTTCAGGTCGTAGATGCGCACCAGCTCCACAATGCCCGGCTTGTTATAAATAGCAGCCTGGGCAGCGTCGTAGGTTTTATAGTCGAAGTTGTTCCTAATGGCAATTGTGGCTCTTTCGAACTCGTCCCAGGTCATAAAAACAGGTAATCCCAGGTAATACGTATCCTTTTTATCAACATCTTTATAGATACCCTCAGCCATAATATCGAGATCGAAAAAACGCCGGATCTTAATCACACTCTGAAATGGTTTTACCTGTTTGGCTGCCTGAAATTTTACACCTACATTTTTATAATGCTCAATAAGTTCGGACAGTTGGTTATAGTCTTCCATATGAACACGTATAGTTGTGGTCGGCTCATTGTAAAGCATGATACTGCTGAGGGCTGCATCAAATTCTATTTTGTGGTCACGCTTAATGTGCATGGTCATTCGGATAAAGTCATCTTCGTGGCAAACATCAAAGTTTTTGATCACCATAAATACCGACTTCGGTTTTTGTTCCCGGGTAGTGGTGGGCACAAAATACTCTTCATAAAACCCTGGAAATGGCTCAAGACTTTCGAGAAGCATTACTGAAAATAACTGATCAGAAGCCAGTGTTGCAAGTTTCTCTTTTTTCAAAAGATATCCTAACGATTGTATATTCCCTGTCATAGTTCTAGGTTTACTTTGATGATTTTACACTAATCTATTGAATTGAAATCGACCTGTTAATAAATTGAAGCGGTAGGCGGATTTCGGTTTCTGCGTTTGCGGATGCAGACTAACAAAAATATATACTTTTTCAGATATAAGCAAATTCCGTGGCAAAAAGCTTTTCTGAATAATAAAATTAAACCAATAACCCGAAAGCAATAAACCTGAAAGCAAATTTGTTAATTTTACGACCTTGCAAATTTAAAAACCTGATTTTGAAAAAACATATTCCAAACTTCATTACCACCCTGAACCTTTTCAGCGGTTGTACCGGAATTATAATCGCCCTTACCTACCGGATTGATTATGCTGCCTATTTTATCGCCCTGGCTGCTTTATTCGATTTTTTCGATGGGCTGGCTGCCCGTTTGCTTCATGTAAAAAGTGAAATAGGGAAAGAACTTGATTCGCTGGCAGATGTGGTTTCGTTCGGGGTACTGCCCGGAATAATTTTTTACCAGCTTATGACTGTCAGCCCCAATACTCCGGTTGCCGGTTCATACATCCATATTTTTGCCCTTATCGCACTGATAATCCCTGTGTTATCCGCAGTACGGCTGGCAAAGTTTAATCTTGATACGCGCCAGACAACTTCATTTATTGGTTTGCCTGTGCCAGCCAATGCGCTCTTCCTTGGCGCTTTCCCACTAATAAAAATGCAGGCAGGATTCAGCGATTCCTTATCGTGGCTTACTATTATTACCGATAATTATTATATACTTGCCATTATTGCGATAGGGATGAGTTTGTTGCTCGTGTCGGAAATTCCATTGTTTTCGTTAAAATTCCGTAATCTGAAATTCGCTGATAATAAGCCACAATTTATTCTGGTTCTTTTTGCTGTAATTTCCTTTATTTTCATTACCTTTACAGCTATACCTCTTATTATCCTTAGCTACATTTTACTCTCATTACTATTCAAACCTGTGTCGTCGTAAATTTCGCCTGTTTCCGAAAAAACACCTGTACGACAAAACCGGAATAACCGGATTCGTTTTTTGATCTTCAAGCTTGTTCATTGACGGCAAACACCTGAATTGCGCTAATTTCTCCACTCGTGGTTTTCATTTGAATCATCAACGATGATTAAACTGTTCCTTACCAAGGATGGCTTGCTATGAAAACTAATATACTGATACATATTACGTTACTGCTCGTGGCAGGTATGCTTCTTCTCGCTGAGTCGTGTACAATTTACATGCCTCAACCTGCTGCTATACCATTAATGAATGAAAGAAATGAAGTCCAGATCAGTGGTGGATTTACATCACTTGGAGGCTTAAACGGATCAGTGGTATATGCTCCTGGTAACCATGTAGCGTTGCAGGCGTATGGCTCAATGCATACTACAGAAATCCGATATTTCCAGGGCTCAGTTGGATATTATACCAGGAGCAAATCAGACCTGAATTTCGAAATCTTCGGAGGATTAGCTTTCGGAAATGGCAGTGAATGGGGATTGGACAATATGGAAAACTTTTATGTCGACTATTTACTCTACTTTGCGCAGGTAAACTTCGGGCAAACAAACCTTGGAAGTGCCCATATCGATTATGGATTTGGGCTTAAATCGGGAATCTTTGATGATATAAAAAGTTTTAATTTCAACTCGGTGCCTGCAAATTATTCGAGCAACACAATAAATGCATTACTTATTGAACCACAGGCCTTTATAAGAATGGGTGGGAAAAAGTTCAAAGTTGGACTCCAGGTAAATGGTACATGGATTTCGAGTCTGGATAGATATGAAACCCTAATTCTTTATTACCCGGTAAATCTTGGAATAAGTCTAAATTATCGGATTGCTCCGTCATTAAAAAAGAAATAACTACCTCCGTAATTCAAAATTACTCCCAAGGTACACTTTACGCACCTGTTCGTCCTCGGCAAGCTCTTCGGCCGAGCCCGATTTTAAAACAGAGCCTTCGAAAAGAAGGTATGCCCTGTCGGTAATGGTTAAAGTTTCGTGAACATTATGATCGGTAATTAAAATACCGATATTTTTAGCTTTAAGTTTCACCACAATATTCTGGATGTCCTCTACGGCAATAGGATCGACACCGGCAAAAGGTTCGTCGAGAAGTATAAACTTAGGATCGGTAGCCAGCGCCCGGGCAATTTCGGTACGGCGGCGCTCGCCCCCTGATAGCTGAATTCCCATATTTTTGCGTACATGATGTAAGCCAAACTCATCGAGAAGGGATTCAAGTTTTTCGCGCTGTTCTATTTTATTGAGTTTGGTAAATTCGAGCACCGCCCTTATGTTATCTTCAACCG
>CAZBZA010000096.1:0-10285 GCA_964495865.1 uncultured Lentimicrobiaceae bacterium | reverse complement strand
CACCTGAGTGATATGGAGCATGAGGATACAATCAAACCCGAATAAAACGCTGCCTGCCAGGAATGAATAATAAAAATCGTCAGATTCTTTTTATGCTTCTGTTTTAACCCTGGCAAATGACAGCACGGTTTCACAAAGGGAAATTTGTATTCGTTTCAATTTCAGATTGCTTTGTAAATAAAACAACTAGTTGTTTTCAATCAAAATTGCATTAAAAACAATATATCAACACCTTACAATTTAGAACAATTCCAAATTTCAACAATCCTGAACTTTGTTGTTATTTGTTTCACAATAATGTAGATGTTTGCATATTATTTCATCCTGCCATAAAGTTGACAAAACTAACCCAGATAAACCAATATATCCGCAAGACTTTCACACTCTTGTGGGCTATAGCTATTTTCTGGTTTTACCTGGGCAACCTTATCAATTTTCACGAAAACCGTATCTGGGGAAAAGTACTTATCCCTGCCTGTTTTACCCATTCGTCAATCAATAAAAAGGATGGCGATTTATTAACGACCTCAGGCAAAGATTCTCCATCAGGAAGTTTCCCTGATTCGTTTAATGCTGTTCAACAGCTTTCGGATAATTTAAACAGTTCACTCCTTTCATGGGTTTTACAAATTAAATGTGCTTCAACCGAAGCCATCCTGCCGGCAGCCCTTGCCGGTGATCACAGGCTCAGAGGTCCTCCTGCTGCCTGAATAATTCCGCTTTCCCCTTTCCACGGCATTCTGCACGATTCCCACATTTGCTAAGCAAGTGCTGATGAACACAGATTCATTAAGCTGTTAAAGTAATCAGCCGATTGGCAATTAACTGTGCACCCGGGTGCAGAATTCCCATCAGGTTTCCTTACAAAATTTTACTTCTGTAAAATGAAATCCCGGAAAGGGAAAATCATATATCAGGAACCGTTTCACAACGATTCTTGTTGCCATAATCAGGCAATCCTAAATTTCTTACTTCAAACTAACAAGCAAATTCTTTCAAAAAATGAATAAAAAACTATTATTCCTTTTGACAGCCATCATACTCATCCCATGTGTAGTTTCAGCTCAGCATCAGGCTCCTGAATCGGACACGGCTGAAATTAAAGTGATCAATCTCAACGAAATAGTTGTTAAATCAACGCGGGAAAGCAGCGTAATGATCAAAAATCTTCCTGCATCCATCACCCTGATGAAGGCAAAGACACTTGAAGATAAAAGCATCACATCAATAAAAGAACTTGTGGGTTTTGTTCCCAATTTCTTTATGCCCGATTATGGTTCACGACTCACTTCTCCGGTTTATATCCGTGGCATCGGGTCGAGGATCAATTCGCCTTCCATTGGTTTGTATGTAGATAATGTTCCGTATTTCGAGAAAGCGGCGTTTGATTTTGAGTTCTCTGATATCGATCGCGTTGAAGTGCTTCGTGGTCCGCAAGGGACTTTGTATGGCCGTAATACCATGGGCGGACTGATTAATATCTACACTAAAAACCCATCGGAAACCAAAGAAACAAAAGTTGCCGTATCAGGTGGCAATTATGGATTGTTCAGGACTGATGTTTCGCATTCGCAACCGCTTTCGGAAAGATCAGGTATTTCAGCATCAGCATTTTATGGCCGGCTAAGCGGTTTCTACACCAATGAGTTCGATAACACTGCTGTAGATAAAGAAGATTATTACGGTGCCCGTGTAAAATATGTGTATAATGCATCCGATGAACTCAAAATCCAATTCAGTTCGAGCTACGAACACAGCTTACAAGGTGGCTATCCGTATGCAAAGTATGATCCGGCAACCGGCGAAGTTTCCCCGATTAATTACGATTATTACAGCTCGTATAAACGCGATATTCTTTCGAATGCTCTTTTAGTTGAATATACCCCGCACAGACTTGTATTTCAATCGGCTACCAGCTACCAGTTCTTAAAGGACGATCAGAATATTGATCAGGATTTTACCAGTGCTTCCTTATTTTATGTTAATCAGAGTACTACACAGAATATGTTGTCGCAGGAATTTACAATGAGGAATAAAGCCGGGCATAAAATTTCGTGGGTTGCAGGTGCTTTTGGATTTGCACAGCAAGTTAAAGATAGTGTGAATGTTACTTATGGTCCCGATGGAATTATAAAATACAAATTACCGGGTGCGGCATCACGGATCAAAAATTATGATAATGTGATTAAAGGTGCGGCACTGTTTTCAGAAGCAAGCATTAACAACCTGTTTACCAAAGGACTTACCTTAACTGCAGGCATAAGATTCGATTACGAAGAAGCCATCCAGGATTATCTTTATACGACCATCACAGCCGATGTTACCAAAATTGTTGACGATTCGCGGGCTACTGTCAGCTACGGCGAAATACTGCCAAAAGTTGCACTTTCGTACAATATGAACAGCAATCTGTCGGCCTACACAACTGTTGCAAAGGGCTACAAAACAGGCGGTTTTAACACCACTTTCGAAACGGAAGAAGATCGCAGCTTTAAGCCTGAATACAGTTGGAACTATGAAGCAGGGATCAAGACTATTTTCTTCGAAAAAGCATTGCTGGCAAATTTCAGCGTTTTTTATATCGATTGGAAAGATCAGCAGATTTATCAGCCGGTACCAAGCGGGCAAGGCTCCATGCTAAAGAATGCCGGTCAATCGCTGAGCAAAGGTTTTGAAGCGGAAATTATTGCCAAACCGTTTAACCATTTTACATTTTACACCAGCTATGGCTATACCAATGCCAAGTTTGTTGAATATCAGCGCACTGCAGAAGTTAATTACAAAGGAAACTACATTCCTTATGCCCCAGGAAACACAGTACAGATTGGCGCCGACTATGCGCTTATCGTTAAAAAATACCGCCTCGAAAAGATTGTTTTCTTTGCCAACTACCAGGGACAAGGCAATATTTACTGGACCGAAGATAACCTCGCATCGCAGGATTATTATGGTTTGCTGAGCGGCAAAATCTCGTTCGTAAATAAAATGGTCCGCCTCGATCTGTGGGCAAAAAACATCCTGAACCAGGATTATAACTCATTCTATTTCAGCTCGCTGGGCAATTCATTTGTGCAGGTTGGCAAACCGATGCAGTTCGGGGCTAACATAACAGTAACATTCTAAAAAACCGGAAATACCTGATAATGAAGAAATACTCCACCTTACTCAGTTTGTACCTGGCGCAATCGATCCCGATGAGTTTTTTCTCAACCATCGTACCGGTAATTATGCGTCAGGAGCAATACTCACTAACCATGATAGGGTTGCTGCAACTCGTAAAACTACCCTGGATTTTTAAGTTTTTATGGGCACCCTTGGTTGACAAATACGGAAACTCGGTCGACAATTTCAAACGCTGGATATTTACTTCGGAATTGGTTTACGCCATCATTATCGTAGCCATTGGCTTTCTGAATCTGAAATTTGATTTTACACTCATAGTTATCCTGATGGTAGTAGCCTTTACAGCTTCGGCCACACAGGATATTGCAACCGATGCTTTCGCTATACTGGTGTTAAAAAAAGAAGAACGAAGCATGGGTAACAGCATGCAGTCGGCAGGCTCTTTTCTGGGAACCATGACAGGAAGCGGTGTTTTGCTTATGATGTATCACTATTTCGGATGGCAGGGACTAATGATCTGCCTTGCCGGTTTCGTAATTCTGGCCCTGATACCTCTGTATTTCTATAAACATAAACACGCCGCTGAAGTTGAAGCTAAAATAGAATTGCTGAATGCAAATGACCACACACCGGATGCTGAAACAGGTGAAAGCAAGGATGGACTTGTACGAAAATGCCCTCACCACAGGGCTAAATTCCGCGATTCATCGTATAAACCGGCAAGTTTCAAGGACATCGGTTTATTTTTTAAGCAGAAAGGAATTGCCCGGAGATTAGTACTTCTTTTCTTCTTCTACTCGGGAATAATTGGTATTCTTTCGTTGGTGAAACCTTTTATGGTCGATCAGGGCTTTACGTTAAAACAGATAGGCATAGTTTCAGGAATATGCGGTACAGCGAGCGGAGCCATAAGTGCACTGTTCGCCGGAGCAATAATACGACGTATCGGCCGCACAAAAAGCCTCTACCTGTTTGCCTCAATCGGTTTATTCACAACACTTTTCTTTGTGTGGCTGGTGAGCGGGCATATCACAAAAATGAATCTTTACACAGCCGTAGTCATGCTATGGGTCACTTATGGAATGGCCTCAGTTGCCATTTACACAATTTCTATGGACATTGTGCGTAAAGGACGTGAAGGCACCGACTTTACCATACAGATAGTAATAACCCACCTCAGTGGCATTTTAATGGCCATTGGAAGCGGTAAACTTGCCGATGTGATTTCTTACAAAGGGCTTTTCATAACCGAAAGTGTTCTGGCGTCCTGTGTACTTATAAGTATTCCATTTCTTTACAGAGAAAAAATAAATAATGATGATCATTCCACGACCACTTCTTGAAAAATATAACCAATCGTTGCCACGATATACCAGCTATCCGCCTGCAAATTATTTTACAAGCGGAATTGACAGCAAGCAATACGCTCAGATACTAAACGGCTCGAACCTGCAACAACCCTCAAATATTTCGCTGTATATCCATATTCCTTTTTGTAAAAAAATATGCTTTTACTGCGGCTGTAATTCAGTGCGTTTCCCCGAAGCTGCGGTAGTTGATAATTATGTAAAAGCAATGCTGAAGGAAATCACAATGGTAAAAGCACTTCTCGATCCGGGGCGGAAAGTTTCGCAGTTGCATTATGGAGGAGGCACGCCTAATGCATTGCCGGTTGAATACATCGAAGAAATCAACAACCTGATTTTCAAAAACTTTGATTTTATTGCGGAGCCTGAAATTGCCATCGAATGCCACCCGGCTTACCTCACCGACGAATATATGGAGCGCCTGGTGAAGAGTGGTTTTAATCGTTTCAGTATCGGTATCCAGGATCTGGATCCAAGAGTGCTTGAAACAGCCAACCGCGAACCAAGCGCTTTACCGCTCGACCATATTACAAACTACCTGCGCGGCCTCGACGATAAAATAAAGGTGAATTTCGATTTTATTTACGGTTTGCCACACCAAACGCCCGAAAGTTTTACCGAAAATATCCGTTCCATTCTACCCTATTCCCCCGACCGCATAGTTACTTTTTCGTATGCACACGTGCCCTGGGTGAAGAAACACCAGATGGCACTCGAAAAAGCGGGGTTGCCGGATGCAGATTCTAAACTGAAAATGTTCGAATCTTCATTTCAGGTGTTGCTTGCAAACGGGTACAGCGATATCGGGATGGACCATTACGCCAAAGGTGAAGACGAACTGCTCCTGGCCCTGAATAACAACGAACTTCACCGAAATTTCCAGGGATATTGTACGCGCCGCACAACAGGGCAGGTATATGCTTTCGGGGTTTCTTCCATCAGCCAGTTATACGATAGCTATGTGCAGAACACAAAAAGTATAAGCGATTACATCCGGAAAATAGAAGCAAATGAATTTCCTGTTGAAAAAGGCTATACACTTAATTTCAACGAAATTGTGGTTCGCGAAGTAATCAATCACCTGATGTGTAACCGGCTGATGCAGTGGAAAGTAATTGCTGATCGCTTTGCATTGGGCATCCATGAATTGCAGTCCATTGTAAATTTTGAGCCTTCACGGCTCGATTCGCTTGTTGCTGACGATCTGCTTGAAGTTACTGACGAGGGAGTTATAATCACTGAAAAAGGCCGCTTCTTTATCCGGAATATAGCCGTAGCTTTCGATCCTGCAATGGTGAACCCAACGGATAAAAAGTTTTCAAAATCGATTTAGCAATGGCAAAAAAAATCACGACCGAAGTAGTAATTGTGGGTGCCGGAATTACCGGACTTACAGCGGCATATTATCTTTCGAAAAAGGGAGTTGATTTCAGAATAATAGAAAAAACGGCACATGCAGGCGGTGTAATTTCTACTGAAAAGAAAAATGGATTTGTTTACGAAACCGGTCCGAATACAGGTGTTCTTTCGCAACCCGAAACGGCTGAACTTATTGACGAATTAAAAGGATTATGCGAAATTGAAATCGCTAATGCTGCTGCTAAAAAACGCTGGATCTGGAAAGGAAATTCATGGCACGCATTACCTTCGGGCTTTATGGCTGCTGTAAAAACGCCACTCTTTACTTTCGGCGACAAACTTGGAATCCTTGCCGAACCTCTCAGGCCCAAAGGGAAAAACCCGGATGAAACGCTCGATCAGCTGGTTCTCCGGCGAATGGGACAGAGTTTCCTTGATTATGCGGTTGATCCTTTTATTCTCGGTATTTATTCAGGAGATCCTTCCTACCTGGTTACCCGGTATGCACTTCCTAAACTTTACAATTTAGAGCAAAAATACGGCAGCTTTATAGGAGGCGCTTTCCGAAAAGGATTTGAGAAAAAAGAACCACGCGCGAAACTGGCAACTGGCGATGTTTTCTCGATTAAAGGCGGCTTGCAGAACCTCGTTGACGCATTAACAGCAAAAACCGGCAGCGGGAATATCCTGCTCAATTTCGCGGAAGCAACAGTAATCCCGCATATAAAAGACGGTTATATTACCAAAGGGAAATGGGACGATGAAGATGTTGAAATAAATTCGCGCTATGTGATTACTACAACCGGATCGCACGATTTGCCAGCTTTGCTTCCTTTTGTGGCTGACGAAGAAATGGCAGAGTTAAACAACCTGCTGTATGCAAAAGTGGTGCAGGTAACACTGGGATTTAATAAATGGGAAGGACAGCCGCTTGATGCTTTCGGCGGATTGGTGCCTTTTAAAGAAAACAGGGATGTGCTGGGAATACTCTTCCTTTCGTCGTTCCTCACAGGACGCGCACCCGATGGCGGAGCACTTTTATCTATATTTATGGGCGGTATTCGTAAGCCGCACCTGGTTGATCTTACGGATAAAGAGATTATGCCAATCCTTGAAAAAGAAGTACTTGCGATGACCGGCTTGCAGAATTTCAATCCCGATCTGATTAAAATCCGAAGATATAATCATGCTATCCCACAATATGGTTTGAGTACCGGAGAGCGGCTGAAAGCTGTTGAGACTATACAGAGCAACAATCCGGGACTGATTATTGGAGGAAACCTCCGCAACGGAATCGGAATGAGCGACAGGATTAAACAAGGGCGCGAACTGGCGGAGTCGCTACGAGTTTAAATATCCTGATTTGTATCAATTATTTCCGTAAGACCTTTAACCCAGGCAGGATCATCGTTGAGGCTTTCGACAAGTTGGAACTTTTTTCCACCCTTTTCGGTAAAAAGGTGATTGTATTCAACGCCAAGTTCGTAAATGGTTTCGAGGCAATCAGCCACAAAAGCAGGACTTATAACCAAAATATTTTCAATGCCTTGCAACGCTTTTTCTTCAACTACTTTATCGGTATAAGGCTGCAACCATTTCAATCCCAGGCGCGACTGAAAAGCAACCGAATAACTGTTTTCGGAGAGATTGCAGGCTTTGGCAATTAGCCTGGCGGTTTCATAACAGGAAGCTTTATAACAAAGCGTATTCGCATCATTGTAAGTTCGATCGCATTCAGCTTGTTCGCAAGTGAGGCCGGGGTGCATTTTCTCTGTCTGATCAACCGGCAACCCATGAAAGGAAAACAGAATATGATTGTATGTTTCAGGTTTACAAGCTAAAATCCTGTCTTTAAAAGAATCAATAAATCCCGGATGCTGAAAAAACGGGCCCACTATTTTTACTTCCGCCGATATTGCGTATTTGTTCATCAGTTTCCTGAAATAAGCAACTGTAGTGCCGGTGGTTGAATCGGCATACTGCGGATACATCGGAACCAGTATTACTTTACGGAATGAACCTTTGGCGATATTTTGCATGGTGTCATCCATCGAAGGATTTCCATAGCGCATAGCTGTGAAAACCCGGAATGAACCGCCCATTTCAGCCTGTAAAGCCTCACCGAGTTTCAAACTGTTAACAAGCAATGGCGATCCCTTTTCCGTCCAGATAGCCTGGTACAGTTTCGCTGATTTTGGTCCCCTGAACGGAGCTATAATCAAGTTGACCAATATTTTACGGAACAGCCAGGGAAGCGTTATCACCCTTTTGTCGCCCAGAAATTCCCGGAGGTAACTTCTTACATCTTTAACAGCAGGGCTTTCGGGTGTTCCGATGTTTACTAGTATAACGGCGGTTTCGGGGGACATTGTTTTTAAGGTCAATTACTATTGTTTTATTCATTAGATGGTTGGAAACTGGGATCAGAAATCTTTACACTTGCCCTCAGGCACAAATGTACTTAAAGATACCAAATGTTTCAACGAACACACAACTTAGCAAACTTAGCGAAGTGGTCTCAAGAGCGAAGCGAATAACAAAGCCTTGCCTGCTGCAAGCAGGGGTATTTTGAGCGTAGCTCAAAAACCCACATTTGCTATAGCGTTTATTACCGCCATGTGTTTTATTTTCAGATGTCAACACTTAAACTTAGGTGTCTTCCAAATCCTTCACGAATTATTCTCATAAGTGTCGAAAGTCGGATGTCGCTGGCATCATTCTCAATTCGGGAAATATATGTCTTTGTTGTGCCACACTTTTCAGCTAACTGCTCTTGGGTCATTCCATGCTCTTTCCTCAGTTCCTTGAGCATAACACCGAGTTTGAACGCTTCAAATCCTTCTTCATACTTTTCTCGTGTTTCAGTTCCACGTTTTCCATATTCAGAATCAAGATGGTCAGCAAATGATGTCAGGTTTTTATTTATCTTTTTCATCGAAGTATTGTTTTTTGAGTTTTTCTGCAAGTTCTATTTCGCTCTTTGGTGTTTTCTGGGTTTTCTTAATAAATCCGTTTACCAACACTATAAGTTTTCCCTCGTCAAAGAAGCTGAAAACCCTGTAAATATTGGAACCGACTTCGACCCTTTTTTCAAAAAGACCTGATGAACTTTTGATGTAAGAGAAATATTTTTCAGGGATATGTTCTATTTCTGAAACAAGTTGTAATGTCCAGTTGAACTTTTTCTTACCTTCTGGATTTAGGGTCGCGTAAAAGTCAAGATAATAGTTCTTATAGTAAAATATGTTTCTGACGAATTTTCCTTTTACTATGCAAAGTTAGCTAATTAGTGAACATTATTCAAAATATTTTTAAATTTTCTCGGTGGCATTAAAATGGCTTATAACGGCAGTCTGTCCAATAACCTAACTGAAAGTCGCTGAGAACTGAATAATTGCTTCGGCATTCGATCAGGTACCTTTGGAATTTACTCATGAGAATCGGTTTTTAGACAGTCTGACGGCCGACGATATGGCAAGTGCGGGAATAAGTTGTTGTTCAACTGTCTGCCAGCACAAATGTATGTAAAGATTTCAAATGTTTCAACGAACATGCAACTTAGCGCAGCGGTCTCTTGAGCGCAGCTCAAAACTTAGCGAAGCGATCTCATGAGCGAAGCGAATAAACCCGCATTTGCCATAGCGTTTATTATGGGCCGTAGTTATTGTCCAAGACTGATTTTGAAATGAGGCAATTCAACACTTAACATCACTTTCGCTTGTAACGCATTAAATACTCTCATAAGAGTCTCTATTGTCACATTACTGGCATTATTCTCAATTCTCGAAATCTGAGCTTTTTGCACGCCAATTAGTTTCCCGAGTTCCTCTTGGGTTAATTTTCGCTCCTGTCTTGTTTGTTTTATTGCTTGTCCAATCAAGTCCATTTGTAATTCATATTCAAATCTGTCTCGGTTTGGAGTGCCAATTTTACCGATAAGTTTGTCTTGAACTTCGTCTAATGTATGTGTTTTCATTTCTTTGTCTTTTTAGCGATTTCTTTGTCTTCAAAATATCGTAAACGAATTTGCTTTGCTTTTTGGATTTCACTGTCAGGTGTTTTACTGGTTTTCTTGACTATTCCATGTGTTGAAACAACAAGCGTATTTTCTGAATCTGTCTTGTCCCAAAATGATAATAGTCTGTAATGCAGCCCCTGATATAGAGTTCTGAATTCCCATATTTCGTCTTTCAGTTTTTTGAATAGTTCAGGATCATGTCTTGTCTGAGCTTTACGAATATTGAAAATGATTTTTTCGTAATGCTTCTTTTCAAGATTACTGAGAAATTCAAAAGTCTCGTCGAAAAATACAATGTTAAAAAGTTTGTCCATTCATTTGATTCTCGATAGTGCAAAGATACATAAAATGTTTCATTATATAGAAACTATTTTCAGGTTGCGATTTTTTCCATTATGGCCCATAACGGCAGTCTGTC
>CAZBZA010000095.1:0-10305 GCA_964495865.1 uncultured Lentimicrobiaceae bacterium | reverse complement strand
AGGTTAGTAACCGGAACAAGTGCATCACCTGCAACGATCATCTGTACCTGAACGGTTTTTGTTCCAACATTTGGTGTTGATACAAAATTAACGTCAGCGGAAAGGATGGTTCCAACTGGTAGTCCGCTTGCGTTGAATATTGCAGGAACATTTACTATTTGTGCTGCATTAACTGAACCACTGAGGGTTGGCATGCTGAACCATGAATGGTTAGCGCTGCTCCAGTTTGTGATAGAAGCTGTCCAGCCCAATGTACCGGTACCAAGGTTGGTAATGGTGAAAGGGTTGTTGGTTACTTCGTTAGGGTTAACAGTTACATGGTTAGGATCAGGAGCAATGTTCATGCTGGGTTGCAACAGAACGATATCCTGAGTTGTGGTGGTAAAAGGAGTTACTGCAACACCGGCAATAGAGGTAGTGTTGTATGAAAAAGCCTGAGCACCAACTGTATAAGTAGAAGCAGCTACATTTAAGAGCTGGTAGAAACCGTTTGCATCGGATGTTGTAGTATAGGATGCAGGTCCAACAGCAGCTACAGTAGCACCAGCAACGGGAACACCGTTGAAGTTCTTAACTATACCTTCCAGTGAACCAAAACCTGCTAAGGTTGTGAATGACCATACCGGGGTACTGGCAGAAGAACCGGCAGCATTTGAAGCAACTACACGCCAGTAATAGGTTGTGCTGAAGCTCATATCCGGAGTAGGATCGTAGGTAGGTGCAGTAACAGCAACACCATTAGCAATATTGGTTGGAGGATTATCAGTACCAAAAAATACTGTATATCCTGAAGGAGGGCCACCTACACCAGGAGTCCAGTTAAGGGTAGCTGTAGTAAGTATACCGGTTGCGCCATTGGTTGGTGAACCAACAGATACAACACCGGGAGCTTCAAGAACCCACGAGTATGTAAGTCCGGAAACAGGGAATACCGTAGGAGACAACGTCATCGTTGCAGTATTCAATGCACCAGCAGTTGATGCTGACCAACTGGTTGTTGAAGTGCGATTGCTGAAATCAGCACTTGAAGCACCGCGTAATCCAACCTGGCGTGTATAAGATGCAGCGCTGGTAAAATTACCGTATACTAATTCAACTCTGTTAGTTGTTTCATAAAGTTTAATCTGAAAGTTGTAGCTATAACCAGTACCAGCATAAGGCCTGAAATCAGTCCATTGAATTGTTAATACCTGGTTAGGGGTTGTACCTGTGGTTTCATAACGAATTTCGCCACCGACATTACCTTGAAGGTCACCTCCAAGAGCTGATATAACATTGTTTGAAGTACCACTGCTTATCGGGGTATAACTGCTAGTGACAGCTGCTCCCATAGCAATAAAACCGTTGGCATTCAAACTGAAACGGGTATAAGTTATCCCATTATAGGAAAAGCTAAACCCAATAGGATTGTCAGGGTAACTAGTATCGTCTACAGTACCAGAACCAAGTACCGTACCACCTGTAATAGCGGTGTAAGTACCTGCATTGGAAGCAAACGTCAAACCAGAAACCTGTCCATACGAATTCCATGCTGCAAATGCAAGCAGGAACACAATAGTAAGGAATTTTCTCATTTTTTGTTTTTGATTTGTTAGAAATAATTGATTAGTAAGTGATTAGTTTAGTTTCTGCGCTATCACATGCGCATTTTCTTTGGTTGTTTTTTCTCTTTCTGTTTTTTGTATCGGATTAAAGGGATTAGTTATTATTAATTGATTTGGTTACTATTTGAGTTATTGTTGATAATTTCGAAATCAAAATTGCTAAACGCAAAAAATCTCTTCCCGAAACATATTTCTGTTTCGAAAAAAGATCAGGAATCTATGTATGTAGATTTCCACACATAATTCATTGTTAGCTATTTTAACCAAATTATTTTTGTTAAAAAAGAATTTACGGGCTTAAAACAACGTTCTACTATTTATAGACACTTGAAAACGATTTTACCCCTACAAGCATTTAAAAAAAAATTACATGTTTTTTACAAACATCTCATTATCTGATATTTGCAAACAATAAAAAATGATTGTTTTTTTCAAAACAAATCATCAGGAAGCAATCCTGATCACTAAAATCCCTTTTCAGAGCGTTTTACAAGTAAAATTCGGTAAGTGTTCACTAGTTTTATCTCTGTTTGGACAAGAGATGACAAGCCCTTTTTCAATGAAAAGGATAAAATTCTGATCGTGGTTTAGTAGAAAGTAACCTAGATTTTAATCAGCTTATGTCGTAGCACACAAAAATTGTTTTTCCATAATTCCAAAACATAGAATCCGGAAGGTCTCGAAGGCAAAAATAACGTATTATTTTTAATTCCATCAACACTGAGTGAATATTTTTCAACAAGTCCCTGTGAATTAATAATATGCACATCATAGGTACCATTTTCAGACAGTCCGCTAAAGGTTAAAAATTCGTTAAAGGGATTCGGAAACACAGTTGGGGCGTCGGTTTCCGCAATGATACCCGGATTTATGGGCATTGTAAACCTGAATCCTTCCGGGGTACAAACAAGTTCAATATTTTCAAATACAGGATTCGCCGGAGTAAGATTGATACTTTGTGAATAGAAAAATGGAGCTCCAGCCTTTTCTCCTGCCAGTATATATTCGCCGAAGGGCAAATTTTTAAACCTGAAATCAATACCTTTTTTGACTAAAAACCAGTCAAGTATATTCTTCTGCTGTTTATCGAGAAGCAAAACGGTAACTTCGCCGCAACCTTCGTTACTGCCGGCCACAGATGTACATATCCCTAATATAGAACCTTCGCCTGCAGGCAGCAGTATAGGCAAAGTAACAAGATCAATATCAACATCATAGGTATTGCTGATCAATTCGAGCTTATGGGCATTTGCCCAATGGGTATCGTTAAAGTAATACGTTGGTAAAAAACCGGGCGAAAACTCTTTATCAGGTATAGCATATAAATAATAAGTACCTTCAAACAAAGCGGTTATTTTAAAAATACCATCAGCAGAAAGGAGCCCTGATCTGATTGGTTCAATTTGCCCTCCCGACTGCTGATATATATACAAATTACTTTGCGATGCCAGGTCAGGGCCGGCATGAACACGCCCTTCGATTGAATAACCCGGGTTTATTGTAATACTGATTTGATCTGATGCCGAACCACAGGTAGAGAATGCTGTAAAAGTAAGAGATACTAAACCTGCATCTTTATCTGCCTGTCCTGGAGTATAAGTCGGATTACTAAGTGTATCGGAATCGAAGGTTCCGTCACCCGAAGTAGTCCACTTAACGAAATCGTAGCTTAATGCAAAAGCTGTCACGACCTTCAACACAGAATCCATGATTATAACAGTATCATTACCGGCAAATGCTTCGGGGGCATCCTGAAAAGTTATCAGTGCGACATCCGTATAATTTGATTCAGCCTCTTCTGAATTCAGGAAAAGAGATACAAAACCGTTAAGATTATCTTGTGGGCCAGGGAAATAAACGGTATTGAGCAGATGTAAATTGCTAAAAGACCCATCGCCTGATGTTGACCAGGTAAGAAAGCCGGAACTCCCCGAGGAGGCGCTGCTGATGGTATAGGAATTATTGAAACAGATAGCAGTATCAGGACCGGCATAAGGATAAAGTGTCGCAAACGCGAAATCACTTTCATATCCTTCCGTCTGATCATTCAATCCGTCAGCCGATATATCAATTGCTGTAACGGCCACTGAATCAGCCAGAGG
Organism: uncultured Lentimicrobiaceae bacterium; assembly: GCA_964495865.1. Lineage (GTDB taxonomy): Bacteria > Bacteroidota > Bacteroidia > Bacteroidales > UBA4417 > UBA4417. Next base: position 6,599 of record CAZBZA010000095.1, on the reverse strand, counting down.
AATATTACCAAGGTTAATTTTCGTTTCCAGTCCATTGTGAATAGTGTGTTCAAATATAATTCCATCATTATACCCTAAATACACATTATAACCCTTAATATCAGCAATTTCCAGAATATCCCAACTCACAACCACATCATCACCGATTTGCTGTTTGATAACTTTATGAGGAGGCGGAACCGGAGCTGTGGTTAAAATATTGTTGAGTACCGGATCATATAAAACTTCGCCTAAAGAGTCGTTATCATGGAAATCAAAAATAATACTGTCGATTGAGCTTTCAACAACGGTACCCCAAAAGTTGTATTCGCCATGCACCAGACTGTCGGATTGATTCAGGAAGGACTGGTACTCCCCGTTAAGTATTAAATTGTTGAATTGCACCGCACCCTGAGGTGTGTCCATAATCAGAAATGAATAATCTGTATTTTGAAAAAGCGTATTGTAAAGGAAACTGTTATACAACGACATGCGGGAACTGTCGGGGTTTATCTTTACACCTCCGCTGCCGTAATTCATGCTGTTGTATGTAATGGTGTTAAAAGACGAACCCGCCGAGAGTGTAACCGCATTATTCTTATTCCTCGAAAAAAGGTTACGTGTGATGGTGTTATAGTTTGATTGCCAGCAGATAATACCATTGCGGTTCAAAACAAAATAATTATTACTGATAGTGTTCGAGCGGTGAAAAATCTTAATTGCATCTTTATTATTGGTAAAAGTATTATGCGACACTACATTATTAGCTTCACCGTTATTACTGTAATTACCAATATGCAAACCGATACCACAAGCTTTAATCGTGTTATTCGAAATATGGTTGTGATGCGATTGCTGAGCATCGCTGTTGATAAAGATACCTACATCGCTGCTGCCAGAAATTGTATTGCCGTAAATTTTATTTTCAGGATTCCGAAACCCGCTGGCGACAAAAATGCCAAAATCGCAGGATGTAAAATTGCAGTTCCGAATTGTATTGTATCCCGATTCATTAATGTAAATCCCAAATGAACAGTACTTCATATCAACTCCATCAATAAGGAGTGCTGTACCTTTGTTGAGTATTACCGAGCGGGAAGCATTGCTGATAATTGCATCTGAAAGTACAGAGCCCGCCACATAGGAACTGTCAGCACCTATCGCGGTTTTATTAGCATCGAAAGAGATTCCGTTCCATTGTCCGGGAAGTGTTTGAGGGTTTTTGGGCAAGAAGCTGATTTTCTGATCAGAAGAACCTTTGGCTATCAATATCCCGTTGCTGATAAGACTTGTGCCAAATTCAAAAAGCATTTCAACCCCGGGAAGTATGGTTAGGGTAACACCATTACCCACAATAAGATCCTGTGTAACGATATATGGGTTATTTTGAGGCGAATAGGTTTCGCTGGCAGTAAGCACACCCCCGACATAAACCTGCCCCCGAGCGGAAAAAGCAATAAAGAGCACTGCTATACAAATAGCAATGCAGGAGCGTTTTGCTGTGCTTATCGATTGTATATTCACTCTTCTAAATTGCTTTTAAGCGTGTATTAACATACATTTTGACGATTAAACTTTTTTGATGATCTTAACGGTTATATCCTCGCAAAGCTTTAAAACCGGACTGTAAAAATAGCCTTTTTATGATTTGATGCCTGTATCGTTAAAAGATTCATAAAAACTACTGCACGGATTTATTCAATAGAAATAACAAATTTATTCTATAGAAATATTTGTTTCTCATCAGTTTAGGGTTATTCGAGCTTAAAAAAACCTTATCAGAATTTTATATATCCTGCAACTTTAAAACTAAAATTACCATAGCGTTTATCAACCGGGAAGTCATCTTTATATTGACTGCCGGTCTGACTCCGATAACAAGCCTCGGTAACAAAACCAGCACGTGGATTTATCTTAACGGCTGCTCCTACTCCTGAATGCCATGAAACCAGAACTTTTTTCAGGTCATTTTCCGTTACACTTATTACTTCATTTTCATTGTCAGGATTAATATGCAAAGCATCAACTGATATCAGGAAATTTGCATTTACACCTCCCAAAGCATAAATCTCGAAGCTTTTCTGGCGCAGAAACCGGAGCTTTACCGAAAAGGGGATCTCAATATAGTTGTAGGAATTGGCCTTGTTATAGGAATAATTTTTTGAATCTTTTGGTATCCATGTTGAATCGGTGATGTAAAACCAGGAAGTGTCGGCACCTGAAAGAGTATAATATTGTTCAACGGTATCGGTTTTATAGAACCCTCCTGACTCGATGGAAAATGAATATGCAAATTTTTCGCCCAAACGGGTGTAGCCAAGCCCTGAGCGAATGCCGATGAAATGATAATCATAGCCTGCCAGCATACCGGTTGAAAACCTGAACGATTGACCTGAAACCGAATTTTGCATTAAAGAGGTGTACTCATCCGAACCAGTTGATGAGCTTTTATAAGATATATCACCAGGGAGAAAATCGAAGTAAATTCCGGTATAAAATCCATTATCCTCCATGAATTTACGGTGGGATACTGAATTGGTATTAAAATTATCTTTTATGCTTTTACCTGCATTCTGGGGAGTTTTACTTTTTTCGACATAAACGGTATCCATGATTCGGATTGTATCGTAGCGCGTAATGGTAATACTGCGTAAAATAGTATCAGTACGGTTAATAATTAGGGTATCAAGCTGATAAACATAAACGGTATCAGGGATTTTCTTAGCTGGAATAACAATCACGGGTTTACCCTGAATTAACTGCTGATTAGGTTCAAGAGGGAATTGCGACGGATCACCGCGATAAAGCACTATCTGGTTTCCAATTTCGCGATACGAAATGGTAGGATCATTGAGAAGCTGTTTTAGCACATCGCGCAAGGGTGTGTTGTTGAAGCGCATATTAATGCGTTTGCCGGACTGAAGGATATCAGGGTTATACGAGAATTTGACACCGGTTTTATTACCAATAGCACGCAGCACATTGGCTAGAGACATATCGGAAAAAGTGAAGGAAACTTTTTTATCGAGGTAAGGATTCGATTGGGCAACAGCAGTATAGCCTTGCAAAAGGATAAAAAAGATGATCGATAAAAGAAATACCGGGAGTTTAGTTTTGCCGGGCATAAATCGGTTGTTGATTAACCAGTTAATGTTTAACCAGGTAATCGTTTCCGCTATGAGTGAATTGAAGTTTGTGAACCAGACTCAATACTTCGAGCACTGAATCGAGAGATTCGTTATCGAAGGTAGCAGTCAGTTTTAAGCTGGAAAGTTCAGCAGTATCCATCTGGAAATTTACGCCATATTTTTTACCTACAACTGCCATCACCTTATCGAGTGATGTTTCGTTGAATACCAGTTTACCGGTTTCCCAACTGATATAATTAGGATCGTCGTTCAGCATTTTGGAAAGGTTACGGGTTGTGCTGTTATAAACGCCTTTTTCCCCTTTATGCAGTATTACCTGCCCCAAAATAACGTCGTTATTATCCACATGATAAAAAAGAACTGTTCCTGTGTTCACCACCACTTCAGTTAATCCGGTACCTGGATATGCTTTCACATTGAAAGAAGTTCCCAGAATTTTGATGCGTGCATCACCGGCTTCAATAACAAAAGGCCTGGCAGGATCTGAAGCTATTTCGAAAAAAGCTTCACCCCAAAAGTAAACCTCTCTGCCGTCACTACCAAATTTTTCAGGAAATTTTACTTCTGAACCTTTGTTTAATGTTATTTGCGAACCATCAGAAAGTGCTACAGGTGAAGATATTGAGTTACCGGAAGCAATGCTTTTCATTACTGATTTTGTTTCGCGCGAAATCAGAAAAACTGAAAGTGCAACAACCAAAGCTGCGGCAATACTTGCGGCATATTTGAGTATCCTTAATGAAACAGGTCTACTGACCGGCGTATTATGAACAACAGTCAGAGTATTATCATTTATATGTTTGCTTACGTTCAACCAGGCAGCATCCACATCGTATGCATCGGGAACAGGCTGCAAAGCAGGCAAGTCCCATATTTGTTTAAGAGATTGTAAGGCTTGTTTATATTCAGGATCAGTGAGTATTAAACCGGCAATAGCCTGTTGCTCGGCAGGAGTGCATTCACCTGCAAGGTAACGGGTTATTTCTGATTCTATTGAACGGTTTTTAAACATCACTTAACGGTAATTTGACACTATATAGACACTTCAAAACGATTTTACCCCTACAAGCTTTTAAAATATTTTTTTAAAGATTTGTTATCGCACTCATTATCAGCGCTATAACTGTAATAAATTCTTTCAGGTATTTACGCATAAACTCCAATGACCGTGTCATCTGGGTTTCAACTGTCTTAACATTGATGTTGAGTTTCTCTGCTATTTCGTGGTATTTAAGCCCTTCGAAGCGACTGAGTTCAAATATTTCGCGGCGTTTCTCAGGTAATTCAGCTAGCGCCCTGTTAACATATTCGCTTAGTTCATTATTTGAGTCATGATCGGTTGTACCATGAACCTCTTCCATGTTTTCGCCATAATCAAGAATCTTTCGTTCATTCTCAACTCTGCGTGTATGATTGAGGCAATGATTGATAACAGCTTTGCGGAGATAACTGAAAATAGCTGTATTTATCTGAAGTTCATTGTGTTTGTCCCATAATTTGCAAAAGAAATCCTGAACAACTTCTTCAGCGGTCGATTTATCGGGTGTATACCTGCGGGCGTAACTGCACAACAGCGGATAATACTCCCTGAATAATTGTTCGAAAACAACGCGGTCGCCTTCCTTAATACCTTTTAAATAATGCGCATCCTTGTCGGCCATCAGTTTTGTTTACAAGCTGTTTTATATTATCGAACCGTAGAAGTAAATGTTTTACGGTGGTAAAATTACAATAAATCAGCAATTCTTTATTAAAAGTCGCGGTTCCATCATATCCAGAATGGCATATTTTACGCCTTCGCGGCCTGAACCGGAGTCCTTAACGCCTCCATAAGGCATATGATCGACTCTGAAAGTAGGTACATCATTAATTATAACACCTCCGACCTGCAACTTATTAAATGCTTCATTCATTTCGCTGATACTGTCAGTAAAAACACCGGCCTGTAAACCAAAGCGTCCTTCATTCACCCGACTGACAGCTTGCGAAAACGTATCAACAGGTTCGAGTACAACAACCGGCCCGAATACCTCATTGGAGCAAACTTTCATATTTTCATTTGTGCCTGTCAGAACGGTTGGTGGCATAAAGCTCTTATCACGCTTACCTCCGGCCAGCAAAGTTGCGCCATTTTCAAGAGCTTCATTAACCCACTCCTCTACACGGATGGAATTAGCCTCATCAATCATAACCGCAAAATCAGTTTCCGGATTAAAGGGATCGCCGGATTTCAATATTTTCACTTTATCAACAAACAGCTTCACAAAAGAGTTGAACAATTCCTTAATGATATAAATCCGTTGCGTGTGAATGCAAACCTGACCAGCATATGCAAATCCTCCGGCAACACATTTCGATGCGGCCATTTCCAGATCAGTTCCTTTCGAAATAATAACACCGGCATTGCCGCCTAATTCGAGGACAATCTTTTTATTTCCTGCTTCACGCTTCATTTTCCATCCCACTTCGGGCGAACCTGTAAATGATAACAGGCTGATGCGTTCGTCAGTCACTAGTTTATTACCCGTTTGCCTGTCCATCGGCAAAATCGAAATTGCACCTTCAGTCAATTGTGTGCGGCTGATAATCTGCGCAAGCATAAGTGTTGACAATGGCGTGAGACTTGAAGGTTTCAGAATGATGGGGCACCCTGCAGCAATAGCCGGAGCAATTTTATGAACTGCCAGGTTAAGCGGGAAATTAAACGGTGAAATCCCGGCAACTATTCCTACCGGAAAATATTTTACAAAACCTTCCTTGCCGTTGCCTGCAGGAGTCCAGTCGATGCTCATGTATTCTTTTGGCAGGCGTTTACATTCTTCGGCAGCTACAATAAATGTTTGAATGGAACGGTCAACTTCGGCCAGCGCGTAACGAATAGGCTTACCTGATTCAAACGTAATGAGCTCAGCAAATTGTTGCCGGAGAGAAAACAATTCGTCGCTGATTTGCTTTAGTATTGCATATTTATGAAATGAAGGCATAGCTGCAAGTTCTTCTTTAACTTTATCAGCAGCATTAATTGCAATTTCAAGTTCCGCATCACCAGCCAGGAATGTGCTTACGACCTGATTGCTATCATACGGATTGACTACCTGGTGATTTTGCGATGTTGAAATAAATTTACCGGCGCAAAAAAGCTCAAACTTATTCAGAGGAATCATGACCAAACTAATTAAGGGATAAAATTACACAGGAAAATGAAATAGGAAAGAAAAATGTGGGATATGGGATGTGGGATGTGGGATGTTGGATGTGGAATGTTGGATATGGTATTTAGTATTTGGAACTTGGTATTTGGAACTTGGGTTTTGGAACTTGAATTATTCAGGACAATGCTTCAGAAATCAGAATCAATGGTACAAAGATCGGCATCCTCCAAAAAAATAATCCCCGAAACATTTGCCAATCAATGTTTTTATCCTGATATTGCAAAGATTATAAAAAAAAGTTGTAAAATTTTGATGTACA
>CAZBZA010000094.1:0-10396 GCA_964495865.1 uncultured Lentimicrobiaceae bacterium | reverse complement strand
AGATGGACGAAAAAGCCATTCTGAATGAACTTAACAAACTGCTGAGGAAGAAATTCACTCAAAAATCGGGCTCCACTCCCACCGAAGCTGAAGAACTGGATAATCTTTTTGCCCCCGAGCAAGCCGAACAACAGCAGGAAGCTTTCGACGCCCTGAGTACCGATGATATTGAACGTGAGATTATCAGGCAGCTGTTGCTTTTTGGTGATGTGGAAATTGAAACAACTTACAAGGATCCCGAAAGTGGCGAGGGCATTAAAAACAAGGTAAAAGCTGCCAGTTTTATTATTAATGATATTTCGGCCGACGAACTTGATTTCAGCAACAAACAGTATCAGCAGATTTTCGATACCTGTGTGAATGAACTTAAAAACAATCCGGAAATTGATTACCGCAAGCTTACCAATCATCCCGACAATGCGGTTTCGGGCCCGGTTATCGACCTCATAGCAACAAAATACACATTTAGCCCCAACTGGGAGAAGCGCAAAATCCGTTTGCTGCAGGAACATGAAGTGCTCGATTTTCTTATTCCTAATTCTATATTGTCATTTAAATCGAAACGGGTGCGCCAGATTTTGAAAGAACTTGGTGAACAGATCAAAAAATCGGAAACTGATGCCGAAATCGATCTTTTGCTGAAACAATTTATCAATGCCAAACGCATTGCCAACCTGATTGATGGCGGGCAGCTGGGGAGGACAATAGTTTAAATTCCTTCTTCAACATAACTTCACAGTAGTTATGAGTGTTTTGTGAAATTGGGTTCGGAGAATACTGTTAAGAAATGATGTACAGTTAAATCCTTCTGAATGGTATAGTAATAATTTTTATTATTGCTTTCCACAAAAAGCAATTTATTACTAATTTTGCTCTATACAAAAAGCAATAATAGACTATTTCGCCAAATAAGCCATTCGCAAACTAGCAGTGTCATCTGAAACAATTTATCAATGCCAAACGCATTGCCAACCTGATTGATGGCGGTCAGCTGGGAAGAACGATGGTTTAAAAACTTTCTATCATTCGTTTTCAGAAAACTCTTATTACAAAAAACGCCCCGCCCTGCCTTTCAGCAGCAACGGGACGTAACTTAATTAAACACTAATTTTCAGGTAAGTAAATCTTAGTTTTTTACAACCTTTGTTTGCGAAACTACCTTGCCATCCGTAATATAAAGTAATGTGTAAAAACCGCTTTTCAGGTTACTGATATCAATTCCTTCCACTATACTTGTACCGTTATTTAAAACAAAACCGGCTACCTGGCGGCCTGTGGCGTCAATAATCCTTAGCTGGCTGTTGTTACCTGCCTTTTGGTTCAGTTTTACTGTAACATTACTTTGTGCAGGGTTTGGATAAACAACCAGAGTTTCATTCGGTGCGAGTTCATCAAGGCCAACACACGCATCAACCGCTACATTAAAAACTGCTGAAGTTCCCGTGCAATTGGAAGCTGTTGTTTCAGCTACTTTTAAAGTACCGGAACCCGCAGAATTCCAGTTTACAGAAACTGCGGCAGTATTTGCACCCGCCACGATTGATCCGCCTGTTACAGTCCAAATGTATGAACTTCCAGTATGGACTTCTGTCTGATAATCAGCATTCCAATTCTGGCATACTATTGTAAGTCCGCTGATTGCGGGCTCAGGAGTATCATTTACTGTGATAGCAAAAGCTGGTGAAGCAACCCCATTTCCGCATTCGTTAACTGCCTGAACGGTAAGGTTAGCCGTACCAGAGAATGAAGTATTCCAGGCAATCTCTACCTGGGTGCCGGTTACTGCTATTGTTCCTGCATTGGCAGGGCTGAGTGTAAAAAGGTATGAAAGGGCGGTAGCAACTTCAGCAGTTGTGTAGGTACTGGTTGCGTTATTGCATACTGAATTTAAACCTGCAGCTGCTGATGCCTGAGCTGGAGTAGTCATCATAAGGTTGTATACTTGACCAGCCATGGTTTCAACACATCCGTTGTCGGCTTTTGCAGTATAAAAACCCTGAGCGGTAATGTTATTCCATTGAATAGTACTTCCTGTGCCGGTTTTAATGTTACCGGTTGGCGTATTTTCCAGGAGAAGTTCATAGTTTACACCATTCTCAGAATTGCTCAGCGTAATGGTTTGCCCAGATGTACCCTGGCAATAATAACCCGGCCCCTGAAGAACATACAGCGAAGGCGCATCATTGAGCTGGCACGATTTCACTGCCCATGTACTCAGCCCGCACTCATTCTGAGCATTTACTTTAATGGTGTAAGGCCCGATATAGGTTGATGAAACGAAAGTGGCTGTAAGACCGTTTGGTGTCAGCACGCCTGCCTGCGTAGGCTCAAGAAGCCAATTGTAAGAAGTTGCTGTAGGAATAGCTGTGATGGAGTATTCGGCTGTATTCAAATTACAAAGTGAAGCTGGTCCTGATGGAACTGCAGGAGCAACAGGAGTTGTATGAACAGTTAGCATATCGGTGATGGTCAGACTATCGGCCATATTTATATTGCTAACCACAAGCTTAACATCATATATTCCGACAGCAGCATATGTTACAACTGGGTTCTGTGCCGTTGAAGTAGCAGGAGTGCCACCCTCGAAAGTCCAGCTGCGCTGAATATTGGCTCCAAGCGAGTTATCAGTAAATTGTACTGTGCTGCCGCTACAAACTGTTGTAAGCGACGCTGAAAAGTTAGCTTCAACAGCATCGGGAATAATCCGCATCATCGACCAGCGGGTAGAAATACCGGAAGCAAGAATTGAAACTCCTCCAAGCAGAATTTTTGTGTCGGACTGAATGTCTATTCCATTGAGTTCATCGTCGATTGTTAAACCAGTAATTTCTTTTTTGTACACCCCTGTTCCATTGTTGAAAGTGTTGTCGAGTGTGCCATTTGCATTTACACGCATAACAGCAAAATCCCTGCTTCCAGCTTCTAAAGACCAGCCTCCGCATAAATACCTGCCATCAGGCATAAGTATTATTTTATTTATACCGTCAGAAGCATTACTCCCCGAAACATCATGTGTAAAAATTCCGTCGCCACCTCCAAATGTATTATCGACAGATCCATCAGAATTTAATCTTACTATTGCAGACTCGCTTTTTGAGCCGGCTGCTTGGTTAACACCGAGGCCCGCGAGTACTATTTTACCATCCGGCTGAACCAGCATCGAATAAATTTCATCTGCTACATTCGTGCCTATAATATCAACAGTTGTCATGCCATTCGTACCAAATGTATTATCAAGAGTACCATCGGCGTTAAAACGAATTGCCATGGCATTTGCCGGAAATCCTCCATGTCCGCCAACAATGATCTTTCCATCAGCCAGAACATGAATACCATATGCATATTCCCATTGATTAACGAAGAAATTGTTTAATTGCATCCCATCACCGGAGAAAGAAGGATCCAAAACACCGGCAGAAGTTAATTTTACTATTATAATGTCAATTAGCCCGATATTAGGTGGCATAACAGCCGTACGGACTATTCCTGTAAGGTACAGATTCCCGGAAGCATCAATATCGATATCACAAAATTGTTCAGGGTTGTTAGCCACACCAGATACATTAACCATAAAGATACCTGCAGTACCAAATGTATTATCAATTAAGCCGGTTGGGAGAAAACGGCATACAAATCCTTTGTTAACACCGATTGCCGGCCTGCCATACCCTATTACATAAATATTTCCGTTAGCATCGATTTTTATACGGTTCACCATACCACCAATAGCGGATTGGTTGCCCAGTGATACATCAGCAACGCCATTCACTCCGAAGGAGTTATCAAGTGTTGCACCATCGCTGAGGAATTTAACCAGAGCAATTTTAAAATAATTGCTGCCGACGGGTTTATAAACACCGCTCATTAAAATCTTGTCATCAGCCATTACTTTGATATCGTAGCCGTAACTCGACTGTGAATTGTTGACCATAAAGGTATTTTGTCCTGTCCCGTTGAAGGTTTCATCAGCTAGAACCGGCCCCTGTGCGTAAGCAAAACCGGCCAGCAGCAGTAAAATTGAAATGTAGATGTAACGCATGTTTTTTTTGTTTTTATTTGTTTGAAGAATTAGTGGATTTCTTATTGTTCTCAATAATTTGTTTCAGGATCATGGTTTGGAGTTCATGTTTATTGATAAGTTGCTGCAATTCCTCCACAGTGGTTTCAGGAATGGCTTTTTGCTTATTTTTAACTGGTTTCTTCTTATTCATACTAATGAAAAATTGATGTGGTAAAAGTATACCCACTGAACACCTGTATCCAAATAAAATGGCATTACAAAATCCATACATTGCAGGAAACGGATCCCTACAATATCTATACATGAAAGATTACTCTTTCATTATCAATACATTAAGAAAAAGTGGAATTTATTGAACTTGTGAGAGGAATGTAACCAGGTTAACCGTTGAATCAGTTAAACCAAGTTTTTTCCGCAGGCGATACCGGGCCATATCAAGCGAAGCCGGAAGCTGGCCTGTTAATTCACAAATTTCCTTGGTAGAAAGGTTCAATCGCAACAGAGCACATAATTTTAATTCGTTTGGACTAAGTTCGGGGAACCGGTTGAGTAGTTTTTCATAAAAATTAGTATGAACCTGGCGGAACCGGACTTCAAACTCCTCCCAAATGTTGTTGTTGGAATTTCGTTGCAGCGAATTTACAATCTGCAGTATCTCGCTTTTGATGGCATTATCTGTTGAATCATGCTCCATCCGGATCAGGCGATTAGAAATCTCAACAATCAGCTCACTTTTTTTAATCAGGCCCATCACATTGATTGTGAGTTCTTTATTTTTAAACTCGACTTCATCGGCAAGCAATTGCTTTTCAAGTTGCATGTTCTTTGTTTTTACAATCTGCCTCGAAAGAAAAAGAATGGCAATAATGAGCCCGGTAATAGCCAGAATAATTAATATAATATTGATAAAATTCTTCCTTTGCTGTTTCAGTTTTTCTTCTTTTTGAGTTTTATCATACTCATATTCCATTTCAAGAAGTTTGAGGTTTGCCACGGAAAGACCCTTGTTAATGCTATCGCCGGTTCTATTTGCAATTATTGCATACTTGTATGCACTATCAATGTTACCTGCTTTCAGGTAATACCTATGCAGAATATCCGATGACCTCTTAACGGCATCCATAACATTATTCTTGGTGCCTTCGTTGAAACTGATCAATGCATATTTCAACTGATTGGCACGATCATTCAATTGTTCATAATACAGCGAAAATTGAATGTAACAAATATACAACTGGTACTTAGCACCAGCTGCAATATATATATCAACGGCTTTTTCGTAATAGCCGACAAATTCATCATAGTGCTTACGTTTTTTATTTACCGAGGCAAGATTCATATAATTAGATGCCAGACGAAGCGTTAAACCTAATTTACTATTTATGTCTATTGCCTCACGGAAACATTCAGTTGACTTATCAAGCTGACCTTTTCCCATCAGCACCAATCCAACGTTATTAAGCATACTGGCAATCTGTACTGTATCTTTTATCTCTCTGGCAATATTCAGCGCACTTGAATAATAAAAATAAGCTTTGTCATAATCTCCCTGGTAATAACATACATTGCCAATGCCATTCTTCGCCTGTAATATTCCCTGGTTATCCCTGGCTTTCTCGAACAACTGCAATGCAGAAAAATTATTCTTTAAGCTTTCGCTGTAATTACTTTGAAACAGCCTGATTGTTCCTATTAGGATTAATGCCTGACCAAGCGCTATATCATTATTCAGATTTTGAGCTAGATCTTTTGCTTTTAAAGCCATCTCCAGGCCTACTGCAAATTCTGTTTTTATCACTTTAATTCCTCCGACCTGAATCATTGCGTCCAATTGAAGTTCAGGATAATGGGCACTGTCAGCTAACAATAGTGCTTTGGTAGCACAGATAAGTGCATCATCAGGATTTATGGTTCGGAGTTTTTCTGTTGCCGTCAACAAGAGTTGGATCTGCTGCTTTGTTCCTTTAGTTTGCTTTATCAAGCTATTAATGCTATCAATAGTATGGGATATCTCCCCAGCATCCGAAAAAGCGAAAAAGAGTAAACTTAAAAAAAAAACCAACGAAATACGGATAACAGCCATCAAAAGGATTAAGAATAATGCAAATATAAGTATTCCATAGCTAAGTGATTGATGAATTCTAATATATTAAAATTCTTGCTCTCCTTTTCATGGGAGCGTCAGGATTAAAAAATTACCCGGAAAGAGGATACCACTATTAATTTGCATAAACAGCATATGTATGACTATCTTATTTTAAAACCAGCAGAAAGGTAGCTGATGAAAATAGCGATTGTTTATTCCCCATTCTTCAACAAAACCTCCCTGTATTTTTTACTGTTCCAGGTATTGATCATTGTTTTAAACGAATCGTATTTTTCGACCGGCACATTAGTTTTTGTGATGTTGATCTTACGTAAAGTATGTAATATATTTCCTTCTGCTGAAACAGAAATTTCGATACTTCCAAACTCATTGTGTATGTTCACATTTGAGGTGGATGTTAGCAACGACATGTCTTCTGGAATCGTGATAAAATAGTCGTAAGACTGATTTATGGAGAAAGGAATTTCGAGTGGTTCAGTTAGGGTGCTCAAGAGTTCTGTCATGTGCCAGCTATCGGAACCGGTTGATGCTGCCGTTAGTTTAACAAATATATACCCTGCTTTTTCGCTTGCGAAGGTTTCTGATGCAGCTTTATAACTGAACGACGATAAATCGATATCTGTTTTACCTTTTACAATATCCGTGACTTTAGCATTTCCAAACATGCCAGAAAGCTTACTGGTTGCGGAAATACTGTCCTTTTGCAGCCTCAGCCAGGGATTCAGCCGTCCACCCTGTTCCTGAAGAAAAGCAGCTTCTGCTTTTTTACAATAAAAAAACGCCCCGCCCTGCTTTTCAGCAGCAACGGGACGTAACTTAATTAAACACTAATTTTCAGGTAAGTAAATCTTAGTTTTTTACAACCTTTGTTTGCGAAACTACCTTGCCATCCGTAATATAAAGTAATGTGTAAAAACCGCTTTTCAGGTTACTGATATCAATTCCTTCCACTATACTTGTACCGTTATTTAAAACAAAACCGGCTACCTGGCGGCCTGTGGCGTCAATAATCCTTAGCTGGCTGTTGTTACCTGCCTTTTGGTTCAGTTTTACTGTAACATTACTTTGTGCAGGGTTTGGATAAACAACCAGAGTTTCATTCGGTGCGAGTTCATCAAGGCCAACACACGCATCAACCGCTACATTAAAAACTGCTGAAGTTCCCGTGCAATTGGAAGCTGTTGTTTCAGCTACTTTTAAAGTGCCAGTGCCTGTTGTGTTCCAGTTTACTTTTACTGAAGGTGTTCCTGCTCCTGATACGATGGTTCCGCCGGTAATAGTCCACACATAGGAACTACCAGTGGCAGCAATGGTTTCATAATCTGCATCCCAGTTCAGGCAAACGGTTGCAAGGCCACTTACTGAAGGTAGAGGTGTGTTATTTACCGTTATTGATAATGACAACGACGATGGGCTGGTGCCACAATCGTTGGTGGCGGTAACTGATAAACTTGCTGTTCCTGTAAAAGCTGGTGACCATTCGATGCTTACCTGAACTCCGTTTGGAGTCAAAGTACCTGCACCTGCGGGAGCCAATACCCAAGTATACGAATTTGCCAAAGGAACGTTAAAAATGCTGTACGTTGTTGCTGATGAGTTACATACATTGGTATTACCAGCCGGAATTTCAGGCTGAACAGGAGCTGTTATCATGGAAACATAAATTTGTCCGGCCATCTGCTGGGAACAACTGAGCGTACTTGCCGTAACGGTGTAAAATCCAGCCGTTGTCAGATTATTCCACACAATAGCTGACCCGGTTCCCGGCACAACTGATCCTACAGGCTGATTATCAAGTAACAACTGATAATCAACTCCGGTTTCTGATCCGGCAAGTGTAATTGCAGCACCATTGGTCCCTTCGCAGTAATAACCATCACCTTCAATCATAAAAATGACTGGCATATGATTGAGTGTGCAATTCAGTTCTCCTGACCAGGCGCTGCTTCCGCATTGACCTGTAGCATTCACTTTTATCGTATATGGACCCGTATAGCTGGGTGATGCCGAAAACGAAGCGGTGGTTCCGCTCCCCGAAATTAAACCGGCTGTTGAAGGCGTAACTGTCCAGGTATAGCTGTTGGCATATAATACTGCCGAAGTAGTATATTGGTATGTTTGTCCTCCGCAGGCCGAAATGGCACCTGCAGGTGTGGCGGGTACAGCAGGAGTTGTAATAACTTCAATAAAATTATTTTTTGTAATGGAATCGGAAACTGTACCGTTGGTAGCTACAAGTTTCACATCAAAGAAACCTGTGCTGTTGTATATAACAACCGGGTTTGCAAGTGTTGAGGTTGCAGGTGTGCCTCCTTCGAAAGTCCATAGGTAGGTAAGGTTATTACCCAATGAATTATTGGTAAACTGCACCTGCTGACCAGTGCATACCAATGATGCTGAAGCGTTGAAAGCAGCTGTTACTTCTTTGGCTTTAATTCGAACAACAGAATATTTTTCGTTGACAAATTCCGATATCTGGGTGTTTCCCGAAAGAAGTATTTTCCCATCAGGTTGCAAAGCCAGGCCATACCCGATGTCGCCTTTTGGTTGTGCTGAAACATTTAAAGTATAAATTCCGGTTGCATTAAAGGCATTATCCAAAGTGCCATCAGGGTTTACCATCAGCACTGCAAAATCATCATTGCCATTCATTTTTGCGTTGCCGCTTACCAGGTATTTCCCATCGGGTTGTACAATAACATTTCGCATGATGGTTAATTCAGTTGATACAGCAAATGTTGCTATTCCATCGCCACCAAATGTTACATCAGGAGCACCATCGGCGGTTAAGCGCACAACAGCGGCAACAAACGCACCGCTGGCCGATTCATAAGCATCACCAACCATAACAATTTTCCCATCGGGTGTTAAAGTCATACCCCAGCATTCGTCGGCCACATTATTGCCTGTAATATCAACAAGGGTTTTACCAGCTGTACCGAAAGTTGGGTCGTAACTGCCATTAGGTAATAACCTTATAGCAAAAAAATCAGCAGGAATATTACTATATCCGCCAATAATTATTTTTCCATCAGCTTTCACGGCAATACCATAACCGAAGTCCCATGAACCACCTAAATCGAGCAGCAGCTTACCATCGCCTGAGAATGAAGGGTCAAAAGCACCGGAGGGAGTAAGTTTTATTATTGCTAAATCGTTGGTCATAGGAGTGCCACCGGTACGAGTTGAACCACAAGCATAAATATTTCCGGCTGCATCAGTTGTAATGGTATAAGCAGCATCGGGCTGACCGGCAGCAGACAGGTTGGCATACACTATTCCTCCTGTTCCAAAAGCAGGATCAAGGCCTCCTCCGGGTAATAAGCGGCAAACAAACATATCATCATCGGATGCATTCCATCCATAGCCGCAAATAAGGATTTTACCGTCGGGCTGAATCACTATTTCAGGTTCAAACCCACCCTGCGAGGGCATTCCACCCATATCAACAAGCGAAACGCCTGCTGTACCGAAGGTATTGTCGAAACTTCCGTCCGCATTTAAACGGGCCACTCCAAGGCTAACGGTGCCTCCAAGGTTCATACTGGCACCTGTCATTATTATTTTGCCATCAGGCTGAAGGGCGATGTTGTCGCCAAAATCAAGCGTTCCGCCTACTGAAAAAATGTTGCGGCCTGTACCGTTAAAAGTGCTGTCGGGCGAAACAATTGCCTGACCTGCAACAAATAACGAGGCAAACAAAAATGAAAAAAGTAAAGTAATTCTCATAGCTATTGATTTTTGGTTTGTGTTTTTTAATGAAACAAATTAGATGATGATTAGATTTTACTTAACCGATTTTTCAAAAACCGGTATTATCCTGTGGTTGAACCTTCCTGATTTTGATTATCAGCAGGTTTGGATTTTGAAGGATCACGTTCCTCCAGTTGTTTAATAAGTTTGATGAGTGCGTTGTTTTCGTCGCGTAAGCGTTGCAGGAACAGATTGTGCTCTTCAGGAACCTGTGGTTCTTTTTCCTTTTTGCATAGCTTCATGATGGCAGAAAAATAAGTCAGCACCAAAAGTAACAACGAACAATCATTTAAGGTAAAAAAGAGGGGTTACAAAAGGTGGACAAAGCAAACAAAATTTAAAATCTGAATATGTAATTGACGCTAATATTCTGTAAATCATTTATATATGCTAATTCATAAATCTACCTGATAAAGCTTCCAATCTGTATCAAATACTCTCGAGAAAAGCAATAATATTTGCTTCCTGAGGCAATCCGAGTTTTTTACGCAAGCGCGAACGGGCAGTTTTTATGC
>CAZBZA010000093.1:0-10402 GCA_964495865.1 uncultured Lentimicrobiaceae bacterium | reverse complement strand
AGAAATCATTGGTACCCGAGCAGTATGGTGAAACTCCGGTTTATAATCCTAAAATTAAAAGAAAAAACGAAGGACGAAGTTTTGGTGGGAGAAGGAAAGGGGGAGGAAAACCGGGTAATTCGGGAAGGAGAAAAAGTTAGGTGTTTACAACAGAAAATTTGTTTCAATCAATTAATAATTTGTCATTTAACTAAATATAGTCGAAAGAAGATTAATCATAAAAGAATAACATATCTTAAAAAGATACTATCTTTGTTTAGTGGAAAAATTTGGTTTCATAGAGATAAGAATATCTGGTTCAAAAGGAAATCTTGAACTCACTCCCGATAATTATGATATAAGGGAAGTAATTTTCATGCTCGAAAATGCGGAAAATTTAATCTTTCCAGCAGATAAAAAAGACAGACCAATTATAAGCTATAAAATTGAAGAGGGATCTGTTAAGCATATATTTAAAACGTCTATTCAGTTTATTATTGGCTTCAATGCTATAATAGGCCAGATTAATCAGATACATAATATAGATTTTCTTGATCTTAGCACGGCCAAATCCTTTGAAAATATACAAGATATTGCTGTTAAACGGGATTATACTTTTAGTATAAAAACATCTATTGACAATACTTATGAATTAAAAATTGATAGAACCACAAGTTATATCAGGACCGAATCGATTTGGGCTGATGCGGAGTTTTATTTTTATGGAAAAGTAACTAATGCTGGTGGAAAAGATAAAGCAAATGTTCATATTTTTACTGAAGAGCTTGGAACTATCAGAATTCAAACCCCAATTAGCTTTTTAGAACAATATAATGAAAATTTATTATATAAAACAATGGGCATCAGAGCTATAGGAAAACAACATTCAGAAACTGGAGAGCTTGATACTTCTACACTTAAATTTATAGAATTAGTTTATTATCAACCAAAATATGACGAAGAATATTTAACTGGTTTAAGAGATAAAGCGAAGAAATCGTGGCTTGGCAAAATAAATCCTGATAATTGGCTAAAGGAAATAAGGGGAGGTTATGAAGCATAGCGCTGTATTATTAGATACAAGTTTTTTTCTTCGTTTTCTAAACGACAGTGACCCGCTTTTCAGAAATGCTGATGGTTATTTCCGTTATTTCATTCAGGAAGAAATTACTATGATGGTTTCTACAATCTCAATTGCCGAATATTGTGTAGGAGGAAACATTAATGAATTACCACTTAGAAATCTACAAATAGTACCTTTTAATCTGGATCATTCAAAGCTAACAGGAGACTTTGCACGTATTGTTTTTCAGAATAAAGGTAAATTAAAACTTAACGAAAGGAATATTATTCCAAATGACACCAAATTATTCGCTCAAGCTTCATGCGAAAACAAAATTGAGTTTTATCTTTCGTCAGATTCAGAAAGCCTCAAAATATATGAGCTTCTAAAAAAAGAAACCTCTCCAAAATTTCAATTTATTGATTTAAAAGTTCCTTATAATCAAATATTTGGACTTCTAGATATTTAAGAACAAATCTGAATTTATAAGTCTATTACTTCTTCCCGCCTCTTCGCTCATCCCACAATTCCTTAAAACTTTTAGCAGCTACTACCGGCAATTCGCGTCGTGGACCCCAGCTGGCAGCAAAAAACTTTTTCAACACTTTGTTTTTGGTTTTTCCGCTGAACATATCCATGTATTTGCGTTTTCCCATGCCCGTTTTAAATCCATGCATCAGAATTTTGTCGAAACGACTGGCATACCCTTCCTTTACCGAATCGTTGCGGTTGTATAAAAGCTGCTCATGCAGATTTATTTTCACCGGGCACACTTCGGTGCACGCCCCGCAAAGCGATGAAGCAAAGCTGAGGTGTTTAAAGTCTTTCATGCCTCGCATCCAGGGTGTAATTACGGAACCTATCGGACCACTGTAAGTAGTTCCGTACGAATGGCCGCCAATACTTTTATAAACAGGACAAACATTGAGGCATGCTCCGCAACGGATACATCCCAATGCCCGTCGCTGGTTTTTATGAGCTAATATTTCAGTCCGGTTGTTGTCGAGCAGGATCACATACATTTCCTCCGGACCGTCGTTTTCTCCCTCCTGGCGCGGACCAGTGACTATCGAATTGTAAACGGTAATATTCTGCCCGGTTCCGTGTGTTGCCAATAATGGCCAGAAAAGATCCAGGTCGCGGAGTTTTGGTATTAACTTTTCAATTCCCGCTATTACAATATGAACTTTGGGAAACGACATGCTCATCATAGCATTTCCTTCGTTTTCGGTAAGGCAAACGGCACCAATGTCAGCCACCAGGAAATTGGCTCCTGTAATTCCGATATCGGCATTAAAAAATTTCTCGCGCAATAAATCCCTCACAAATGCTGTAACCTGCTCCGGTGTGCTGTCAGCTGCCATTCCGAATTTTTCGTTGAAAAGCGCAGCTACTTCCTCTTTCGATTTGTGCATGGCCGGAGTAACAATATGATAGGGTTTTTCGCCGGCCAGTTGTACAATGTATTCTCCCAGGTCGGTTTCGAGCGATTCAATGCCGGCTTTTTCGAGGTGTTCGTTAAGCGAAATTTCCTCGGTAACCATGGTTTTGCTCTTCACAATATGTGTGGCCTGCTGCTTTTTTACAATTTTTAAAACTTCACTTACAGCTTCGGCTCCATCCTGCGCCCATAGTACTTTGCCTCCTCTTGATTGAAAAGAAGCTTCAAAATCGACCAGGTATTTCGCCAGATCAGTAATTACCTTATTTTTAATATGAGCGCCACGTTGTTTGGCCAATTCGAGATTGAGGTATTGCTCCTTCCCTTTTACAACAGCAGCATCGTAACGCGAAATATTAAACGCTACTGTTGCCCTGTGTACCTTATCAAATGCCTTCTTTTCGCTGTCAGCAACAAACTTTGTATAGGAATCGCTCATGGAGTTTTGCTTGTAAGTGAGTAAAGTTTATTTAAGCTTTCGTAATCTTCAATACATCTCTATTGAACAGATTTAAGCCGGTTGTGATTAATTTTAGAAAGGTATTTTTTCAATCCTGGCTTTGTGCCTTCCTCCTTCGAAATCAGTGGTAAGAAACGCCAATACTGAATTTAATGCTTCGTATTGCGAAATAAACCTACCTGGCAGACAGAGTATATTTGCATCATTATGCTCACGGGCTAACATGGCAAGTTCGGTTTTCCAGCAAAGGGCAGCACGAATTCCTTCATACTTGTTTGCCGTCATACAAACACCGTTTCCGCTACCGCAAATAAGGATAGCCATCTCATATTGACCACTGTTAACAGCCGAAGCTACCGGATGGGCAACATCAGGATAATCCATACTATCAGAAGAATAAGTACCAAAATCACGGACCGAATAGCCTGATTCAGCGATCTTTATCTTAATATATTCCTTGAGCTCGTAACCTCCGTGATCACAGCCTATTGCTAAAGTTTTGGTTTTATCTAACATTGTTAATAAATTATTAATGGTTAATTATTCTGTTTCAGTGGCTTATTGCTTTTTTCCTTTCATTGTTAACCACTTACAACAAAAAACAAAAGTACGTCCAAAAACAAGTCATTTCATTATCAACGCAATAGAGTTTTTAAACATTTATTGTTAATAAGTGATTACTTTTGTTATTAAAATGTGCATAGAATTAGCTTGCTGTTAACAAAAAAATCACAGGTAGGCATGTGTGTTGGTGCTCAAAAAAGTTTGCCCGAGTTATGAGTCATTTTACAACAAGATATAAACACTTTTTACCTGTTTATAACCTGATAATTTTATTACAGCAGCCGCAATGAACAGATTGTTAACAACACCTCTAAAATAGTTGTACACAGAACTTAAACTCAAATTAAATTGTTAATAACATGTGTATAAACTCACTTTTAGCACAACTAAAAATAAAATTCACTTAAACTGCTAACACTATGAACAGGCTAATATTAATAACATATATTTAATTATTAAAAAATATATTATTAATGTCTGTTACGGATAATCTGAAAAAATGGAAAAAGATAAACTCATTGAAAAGATACTTGAAATTAAAAAAGAGAAGAATGCAGTAATACTTGCGCATTATTACCAGGTGGCCGAAATTCAGGATATAGCCGATTATATTGGCGACAGTTTGCAGCTTTCGCAAAAAGCTGCTGAAACGGATGCAGATATTATTGTATTTGCCGGGGTTCATTTTATGGCTGAAACTGCAAAGATACTTTCGCCATCGAAAAAAGTTCTTTTGCCCGATCTTGATGCCGGATGTTCGCTGGCTGCCAGTGCACCTGAGAAAGAATTTTCCGACTTTGTTAAGCAACATCCTGATCATAAAGTAATTACTTATATAAATTGCTCTGCAGCTGTTAAAACCTGGTCGGATGTAATTGTTACTTCCAGCAATGCGGTTAAAATTGTGGAATCGTTTCCTAAAGATCAGAAACTGATATTTGCTCCGGATAAAAATCTGGGCGCATACATAAATGGATTAACTGGGCGCGAAATGCTTTTGTGGGATGGTGCCTGCGAAGTTCACGAAACTATCCGTACCGAAAGCATTATGCAACTAAAACTTGAACATCCTGATGCAAAACTTATTGCGCATCCCGAGTGTAAACAGCCTGTGCTGATTTTAGCCGATTTTATAGGTTCAACCTCCGCCATGCTCGATTTTTCTGCAAAGGACAGCGCTAAAAAGTTTATTGTTGCTACTGAAACAGGTATAGTTCACCAGATGCAAAAACTATCGCCTGAAAAGGAATTTATTGTTGTTCCGTCGGACGAAACTTGTTCTTGTAACGATTGTCCGTATATGAAACTCAATACACTGGAGAAACTCTATCTTTGTATGCTGAACGAAAAGCCTGAAATAACCTTGTCAGCCGAAGTAATTGAAAAAGCCCGCAGACCTATCGTTCGAATGCTCGAATTGTCAAAGAACAGGTGATTTTAGTAAATAGTTAATGGAAAATTGAAAATAGTCCGACTGTTGCCAATTAGCTGTTAATTTGGAGATAAATATTAATTTAGTAGTTTAAGTAAAATGGTTTGAAATAGATACCATTTTCCATTAACCATTTTCCATTAACTAAGAAAAAGTGCAAAATTACTCAGTGTACACTCTAAAAAATGCTTTGTTGAAAATTGTTTTTATTTCAGCAATGCTATTCATTTCTGCTATTCAATCCAAAGCTCAGGAACAACAGGAAAATACTGTTACTGATGGTTTTGTAAAGTTCTATTACCCGGGCGGACAACTTTCGAGCGAAGGTAACATGCGCGAAGGAAAACCTGATGGTTACTGGAAAACCTATTACGAAAACGGCGTGTTAAAAGCTGAAGGAAACCGTAAAAATTTCCTGCTCGACAGTGTATGGAAATTTTATGACGATTCTGCCCGCTTGCTGGTATCGATTACTTACGCCGAAGACAAAAAGAACGGTCTTAAAACAACTTTCCGCGAAGGTGAAATGACAACCGAAACCTTTGTTAATGATATAAAAGAAGGCCCTACAACATATTTTTATCCTGACGGTAAAGTACGTTTGATCATAAATTTTATAGCCGGACTCGAAAACGGAATTGCCCGCGAACTTGCTCCTGATGGCACAGTTATTACATACATGGAGTATAAAAGAGGATTTCTTGTAAGCCGCGAGCGCATTAACCGTAAGGATAGCAAAGGCTTGAAACAGGGACGATGGAAATATTTTTACGATAACTTTACCATCAAACAGGAAGGCACTTTTAAAGACGATAAAAAGAACGGTTATTTTAAAGATTATGACGAAGAAGGAAATTTGGTTTCGGTTAAAAAATATATAAATGATGTTGAACAGGTTGAAGCGCCCGAGCTTACCAGTTTAAAAATCAAGACAGATTATTATCCAAGCGGAAAAGTTAAAACTGTGGCCAGTTATAACGGTGATGTAGCCGAAGGTGTCCGCCGCGAATATAACGAAGAAGGAAAAATTGTTGCCGGTTATGTTTTTACAAAAGGAGCGCTTACCGGCGAAGGAATTGTTGACGAAGAAGGAAATAAGGAAGGCGAATGGCGCGAATATTATATTGACGGTACTCTCAGGTCGGTAGGCACATATTCCAAGGGAAAACCTATAGGGAACTGGAAATATTATTTTGAAAACGGCAAACTGGAGTCGGAAGGAAAATATACAAAAACCGGTTTATTGGATGGAACCTGGCGCTGGTATTTTGACGATGGAAACATCAGGCGCATACAATCGTACATTGCCGGAATGGAAGACGGCGAATACGAAGAACACGATGAAACCGGACGTTTAATTGTTAAAGGTCAGTATATCGAAGGTCTTGAAGAAGGCGATTGGATATACGATTTCGGAAATTACCGCGAACTGGGGAGTTACCGTGGCGGAGCTCGTTTCGGCAAATGGAAATCTTATTACGACGATGGAACTCTCAAATTCGAAGGCGAATACATCGACGATAACCTGAACGGGCGGGTAAACTGGTACTGGCCAACAGGAAAACTGAAGGACCAGGGCAATTTTGTAAACGGCAGCCGCGAGGGCGACTGGATTACCTTTAATGAGGATGGTACTCCATTCCTGATCATAACGTACCGTGGCGACGTTGAAAAGCGCTATGACGGCATTGTTATCAAGCCGGCTTTTGAGGAATAAGAGTATTGTAAACTTTTGTAACTAAAAATTGTATTCGCAATTTTTAGCAACACTGCCTTAACCAAATTAAAGTATGCATAATTATTTTAGAGCCGGAATATATTCCGGCTCTTTTGGTATATTCTACTCTTAGATTTTCTTCAAAATTTCTTTTCGAACTAAACCAAGAAATTATGAATTTAGGATTTAATCTTACTCATAATAAATTCATAATGAAAATGTAATACCTCAGGTCATAATATTTTTAGTGCAAATAATCTTCATTATAATTGATTCATTTAATGCCAGAAATATATTTAATCGAATTAGTATTTTATGGAAGTATAAAAATTTTTGAGTGGTCAGTAAAGTTATTCAATTATATTATATATTTGTATATCTAATATCTCTATAAGTAATCAACTCACTTAAATTCTTGAAGTATGAAAAAAGTTTTTCTTAGTCTTTTAAGCATAACCTTAATTCTGTTGTGCGTGTCGTGCGAGGATCTGTTCAATAAAGAAGAAGATGCAGGTACTTTGGGTGGTGATCAGTCACCAATGGGTGAAGTTGGTGAAACAGTTACATCAAGCTCATTCGAAACAGCCGGTGTAAGTGGGTTTTCTGCAACAGTTACTACTTTAAAAGATGGTATATCAACCTATACTGCGCAGGCTACAGTAACCAATGCGCTACTAAAAAATATGGTTTCAAATTTTCCCGGTGTAACTGTAAATGGCGATAAAGTTTCCATTACCAATATGCAGATTCAGCAAACCAAAGAAGGAATAAAATGCAATACCGGTCCTGGTGCAGGTGTTCTTGTTAAATACGAATCGTCAGTCGGGGATACTTATCCGCTGGGTGAAACAGGCAAAGTAAGAACCGTTGTAAGTAAAACAGGCGAAGATGATTTTCCGTATGGATTTATGCTTATAAAAACTATACAGGTAGAATCGGATCCCAATAACCTGAAAAGTACCGGCGGAGTAAGTAAAATAACATATATAGCCAATCACAAATACGGACTGGTAGGAGTTAAAGTAGCATTTGATGATGGAACAAGTTCCTCATTTCCTGTTTATTCGAGTTCGGAAAACTAAAATTATGATTTGAGGTGCAAAACAAAGTTTGTTTTACTTCTATCTTCAAAAGCTCGAAACTGATAATACATGAAAGATTTTCTGCTGCCATATCCCTGGAAATATCCAGGTCTGGTATTTATTCTTCTGGGTATAGTTTTATCAATACTTTATATCTGGTATGATTTCCGGTTTACACTACCTGTATTTGCAGTATTTTCTTCGTTTGTGGAAACTAAAATGTTTGCAATTTTTAATACCAATTTTGCAGATGAATTGATAATGCTTCTGTTTGTAATTGGTTTTAGTTTAGTCGCTTTATCAAGAGAGAAAAATGAGTCTGATAAACTTGATTTCATAAGAGCAAAATCCCTGGTTAAAGCCCTGATTTCGAATACTTTTTTACTCTTGTTTTCTGTTTTATTTGTGTATGGAAGCGGGTTTATTGCCATACTTGTTCTCAACCTTTTTTCATTTTTGGTCTTTTATGTGTGCGTTTTTTATTACCTGAAGAAAATGGAAAATTAAAAAATCAGAGAATAAAATAACTTGTGCTAAAGTATATTTTGTTGATATGCTTCTGCTAACTTTGTTGAAAATTATCTAAAATGGAATCATCATGAAAATTTTTATACTGAGCATAGCAATGTCAATACTGTTGATACTGTTTTTCGCAGCATGCAATCCCCGACAACAAAAAACGGATGAATCGTCCAACACCATTGATACAGCAGCTTATTTGCAAAAGGGGGATTCTATTTCGGCCATCGTTCAAAAAGTGCTGCTTGCAAATGTAATGCAGGCAATGAAATCAGGCGGACCGGGTTATGCGGTTTCTTTTTGCAACGAGCAAGCTATGCCGCTTACCGATTCGCTGGCAAAAGCACATAATTGCCTTATTCAGCGGGTGTCGGATAAATACCGTAATCCGGTCAATAAACTTACCGCGCAAGACCAGGAAATCTGGGCAAAGATGGCTTCAGCTGCAACTGCCAATACAATTTCAGGATCGGAAAACGGGCAGGTAGTTTTTTATAAACCCATTAAAATAGCCATGCCGGCTTGCTTAACCTGCCACGGAACTGCCGGCAAAGAAATGGATCCCAAAACCTTTGAAATCATTAAGCAAAAGTATCCTGACGATTTAGCTGCAGGATACAAGGAAGGCGATTTACGTGGATTGTGGAAAATAACTTTCCTTAACAATTAGATTGCAGTTTATAACCTGAATGCAGGTAATTTAAAATTTGTAAAGTGTACAGAGCCGGAAATTTTTATTTCCGGCTCTGTTGCTATATATATATATTCATGCCTTATATTCGTAGTGTTGAAATATTTACTGTTAGTGGTAAACAAAACGCTTGTAAATACAACATTTTCTAAATTTTACTGTAATGCAGCAACAATCATCTGATCCTGTTCAGGAGACCAATCTTCCTCCAAAGAAAAAGAAAAAACGTGGTTGCTGTTTCGGTTGCAGCATAGTTTTGATATTGTTACTGGCGTTAATTCTGGGCACAATTGGATATTACGTATATCAGAGCTGGCCTAAAAAATCAGCCGTTGAGAAAGAGTATAACCAGGTTCCTGATTATTTTGAAAATTAGCAGATTATGAAAAAGATACTTTTGGTTTCAATTTTGTTTCTGCTGGTTTTGCAAGGAATTTCGCAGCAGAGTTTCAGGTTGCATGTACAACCCGGAAAACCGCAACTGGCCGGTGATGGCGACGATTACACTACACTCGTTATTACCGCCCGTGATAAGGAAGGTGAGGTTATCACAACGATGAATGGAAAGGTAGCTGTGCGGGTCAGTTCAGGTTTTTGTGAAGCGATTGAAGTAAATATGCAGGATGGAGTTGCTTTGGTTAAGTACACTTCTCCTATGTTCGGTACCCCGATAAAAGCATCGCAACGCATGGTTTATTTCATTTTCAGGTTTATGCAAAAATTTATTGCCCGCTCCGGCGGATCAACTGATGCTGCTGCCAACCAGAAACTTGCCACCGATATTACTATCGAAAGTTTTAAAGAAGGACTTATTCCTGTGACCCTGATCCCGAAAAAGGACGGCGATAATTTCGCTTACATCGTTTGCGAAATGAATGGCATTAAAGGAAAAGCCAAAATAGAAATTCTTAAAGCCACCGAGGGCCGCAACGGAAATATTGTTCCGGGAGTTTATTACGGCCGCGATATATCCGGACAATCCGACTGGAAATTAAATATTTACAGCAGCGGAACCGGCACCTGGGGTGAAGCAAATTCGTCGGAAGACGATTACAATACCATCATGTTCAGCAACGAAGTTTTTACCGAAATGAATGATGTTTTAGGTAAAACTGCCGGCATGACCGGATTCCTGAAAGCATATCTCGGCCCTTCCTGGAAAGAAACCCAATATATCGAAAACTACGATATTGTTAAAATGGGAATGGGGTCGGCTTATATGCCAATGCCGAACAACGGTGTTTTTATTTATGTACCGCCAATTCTTTTCGAATACCAGGGCCGACCAAGCGCAGCCTCTCCCGGAAGTTCTCAAAGCGGAAAACCTGAAGAAGTTTTGAAAACCGATAAATCCGGAATCATACTCAGTCAGAATGAAATTATCGGCGACGGAAAAAGCCGTACCCGTGCCATTTTTCACTACCAGGACGAAAACGGGATACCTGTAAGTGGAA
>CAZBZA010000092.1:7553-10535 GCA_964495865.1 uncultured Lentimicrobiaceae bacterium | reverse complement strand
GCGTAAAAAATATGTTCATCCGCTGCAATACCTGATTGTTGGATTTGCCATTATGCTGTTCTACCTGTTGTTGCTTTCGTTAGCTGAATATCTGTTGTTTGATCTGGCTTATGGCATTTCGGCTGTGGTGGTTACACTCATGGTGATGTTATATGCAGGGGCTATTTTTGCCAACCGGAAATACGGAATTATTGTCGGGTTAATACTATTTATGCTGTATGCGTATTTCTATACGCTGCTGCAATTGCAACTATACTCATTGCTTTTTGGCTCAATTGGTATGGCAGTAATGCTTTCGGTGATTATGATACTTACAAGGAATTTGCACAGGGAAAGGCAGGTTGAGGAGATTGAATCAGAAGAGTAGTTTGTGAATAACTGAAAATAGTAAGCCCTGCCGGAAATTGAATTCTGGCAGGGCTTTGCATTTTATGTGGTTTTAAACGGCTCAAATCTAAATGCGCGTAGAGATATCTGAAATAATTTGCTTCTTTAAGTCACGACTTAATATTGAATCTATTCCATAAAATTCTATAGTAAAATGTCTTTTTTCCAATCTCTTGAGAGTTAGATAGTTTCAATACAATTTCTCTATCAGCTGATTTAAATTCATCTATTTCATAATTATTGATTGAAATCATGCAATCATGATTATATTCAAGATCGATTATTGAGAGATCAGAATTGCCATAATAATTTGTCCAGCTAATAACCGTATTATTGAATCTATTAAATTTAGGTTCACCGGGAAGATAATAATTTGTTTTGCCATTCAGATCTACCAGATAATAACTCCACCATTCAAATCCATCGGCATAAATTACAATATAATTTTCAAATTGGCCTATAAATTTATAGTCCATCATTCCTTTGAAATTCTCTTCTTTAGTGATTTTTTTAAGTCGGATTGTGTCATCATTCTCTAAGGGGAAAATGTAAGCTCCATTGGTTTTTCTGAAAATAGTCTGATGTTGCTTGCACAGTTCTGATTCGATTTTTACACCATCTTCAAATAACTCATAATGGTCCTCTTTGTATGTGCTATTCTTAAATTCACTAAAATCGGATGAATCAGACTGATTTATATTCAACATCATGCCGTTATAGCTCCGAAATATGATTACAGGAGAATCAGACTGATTATCCTGGCCAAAAGAATTGTAGTGAGCAAAAATAAAAGGTATGCTTATAAGGAAATATCGAAAAAGTCCTTTAGTGGCTTTAATCATTTTGCGTTTATTAATTACAATCCCAACAACACCTTCACCGGTTCATTCCCTTCAAAAAGCATACGCGACGGGTTTTCGAGAAGTTCTTTAACCATAACCAGGAAACTTACCGATTCGCGGCCGTCAATTACACGATGGTCGTAAGACAATGCGACATACATCATTGGCGCAATCACAACTTGTCCGTTTACAGCAATCGGTCGTTCAATAATATTATGCATCCCGAGTATGGCACTTTGCGGAGGATTAAGTATTGGAGTTGACATCATTGAGCCAAAAACACCACCGTTGGTAATGGTAAAA
Organism: uncultured Lentimicrobiaceae bacterium; assembly: GCA_964495865.1. Lineage (GTDB taxonomy): Bacteria > Bacteroidota > Bacteroidia > Bacteroidales > UBA4417 > UBA4417. Next base: position 9,003 of record CAZBZA010000092.1, on the reverse strand, counting down.
GTGCCGCCCGTCATTTCGTCGAGGGTGATTTTGTTTTCGCGGGCTTTGCCGGCAAGTTCTTTGATACGGAGTTCAATTTCGGCAAGCGAAAGTGATTCGGCATTCCGGATAACAGGAACAACGAGACCTTTGGGTGCGCTAACGGCAATTCCAACATCGGCATATTTATGAAAAATCAGCTCGTCGCCGTCGATCATGGCATTTACCTGCGGGAATTTTGCCAGGGCAATCGTAATTGCTTTGGTAAAAAACGACATAAAACCAATCCCAACTCCGTATTGCTCTTTGAATTTATCGTTATACTGCTTTTTCAGGCTCATGATCTGGCTCATATTCACCTCGTTGAAAGTGGTGAGCATGGCAGTTTCATTTTTAACGCTTACCAGGCGCTGAGCAAGTTTTATGCGTAAGGTCGAAAGTTTTTTGCGTTCCGTTTCGCGGGAGTTTTCAACAAAAGCCGGTTGAGCCTGTGGCGCCTGCATTGTTTTTCCTGAACTCGCATTAAGCACATCCTGGCGGGTTATGCGTGTATGCCCGAGTTGTTCGAGCACATCGCGACCTGTAAGCTGCTTTTCTTCCATTATTTTTCGCGCCAGCGGCGTGATTTTAACATCTGAATCGTCAGGAGCAGGTGCCGTAATGTGTTTAATTTCAAGATCAAGTGGTTTTGCTGGTTCAACTTTTGTTTCGGCTACAGCCGGCGCAACTTGTTCCGGAGCAGCGGCATCACTGTCAATTTGTGCAATCACAGTCCCTATGCTCACGGTTTCGCCGGCTTCAACAAGGATAGTAACCGTTCCTGCTGCTTCGGCATTTACTGTAAGAGTAGCTTTGTCGGAGTCAATCTCAGCTATTTCGGCATCTTTTGCAACATAATCACCGTTTTTCACCAGCCAGTTAGCAATCTGAACTTCGGTAATCGATTCGCCGGGGGTAGGGGCTTTTATTTCGAAAATCATATTTATTTAAATTTCTTTGTTTTCTATTCGCTTTGGGCGTTAAAAGGTTCAATTGCTTCGCGTTCAAATGCCTGCGGCGTTCAATTTCTTTGCGTTCAAGGGTTCAATGGCTTCGCGCTCAATTGCCTGTGGCGTTCAATTGCTTCGCGTTTAAGGTTCAATTGACTTCGTCGTTTATAGTTCAATGTTCAATTGCTTCGCGTTCAATTGCCTGCGGCGTTCAATTGCTTCGCGTTTAAGGTTCAATTGCTTTGCGTTTAAGGGTTCAATTGCTTCGCGTTCAATTGACTTCGTCGTTTATAGTTCAATGTTCAATTGCTTCGCGTTCAATTGCCTGCAGCGTTCAATAGGTTCAACGTACTTTGTCGTTTTTTACTCTCTTTCTCATATTAACTCGTTTTGAACATTGAACATTTGAACCTTGAACTTTTTTAGCTCTTCCATTCCTTCGGAGCACAAAGCATCTTACACGTATTATTTCGGTTTTCGCA
>CAZBZA010000092.1:3969-7453 GCA_964495865.1 uncultured Lentimicrobiaceae bacterium | reverse complement strand
TCTTCCATTCCTTCGGAGCACAAAGCATCTTACACGTATTATTTCGGTTTTCGCAGGTGCAATCGCCAAAAGCTTTATCAATAATTTTAGCTTGCCGCTGAACATGCAACTTTGGTGAACCTGTTGCCGGACTTCCACTTTCGGGACGGGCTACCAGCAATAATTTTACACCTTTAAAATGACGGAGTATAAACGACCATGCGCCCATATTGGCTGGTTCTTCCTGCACCCAAGCAAAAGTTTTTGCATTTGGATACCGCTTCATAATCGCATGTAATTGCTGAAGCGGGAAAGGGTATAATTGCTCAATCCGCACCAATGCTATGTTGTTATGCTCACGTTTGCGTCGTTCTGCAACAAGGTCGTAATAAACTTTCCCGTTACAGAAATTAACACGTGTAACTTCTTCAGGATTAATATCATCATCAATTACTTCCTGAAATGATCCCCTTGTTAAAGCAGGTACCGGCGACATGCACTCAGGATGCCTGAGTAAACTTTTTGGAGTAAATACGATTAGCGGTTTTCGGAAATCGCGGTGTACCTGTCGGCGCAGAAGATGGAAGAAATTAGCCGGGGTGGTGCAATTAGCAACCTGGATATTATTATCGGCACATTGCTGCAGGAAACGTTCCATGCGCCCGCTCGAATGCTCAGGACCCTGGCCTTCGTAGCCATGCGGAAGTAACATTACCAGCGAATTCATTACACGCCATTTTTCCTCGGCGCTCACAATATACTGGTCGATAACTATCTGCGCTCCATTCATAAAATCGCCAAACTGGGCTTCCCAAATGGTAAGCGAAAAGGGCGAAGCAAGCGAATATCCATATTCAAATCCTAAAACGCCATATTCCGAAAGTGGCGAATTATAAACCTGAAAAGGCGCCTGTGTTGAACTTATATTTTGCAGAGGTGTATATTTTTCTTCCGAATCCTCAATGGTGAGAACGGAATGACGATGCGAAAATGTTCCGCGCTCCGAATCCTGACCGCTTAAACGCACCGGAATTCCCTCTTCGAGTAAGGATGCATAAGCAAGCAACTCGCCCATAGCCCAGTCAACGGAACCTTTTTCGGTGAATGTTGTCCTGCGTTCCTCCATCAGGCGCAGAAGCTTTTTGAAAAATGGTTTTCCCTGTGGAACTGTAGTTATTTTTTGTGTTAACTCAAGCAGTTTTTCATAGCTAACGCTGGTGTTGACCGGCTTTAGAAAATCTTCTTCAGTGGCAGGGCGCAGGGTATGCCACGAATTCTCAAGAAACGTAATTACGCGCGCTTTTTCGTCTTCTTTTGATTCGAGTAGTTCCTGTTCGAGTTCGTCGAGGAATGCTTTTTCAATTTCAGCAGCTTCCTCTTGGGTAATTTCTCCTTGCTCGATTAATTTGTTTACATAAATTGTCCGAGGATCATCATGTTTTTCAATGATCTTATACAAAATCGGTTGTGTGAAGCGAGGCTCGTCGCCTTCGTTATGACCGTATTTCCGGTAGCCAAGCAGATCGATAAATACATCTCTGTTGAAACGCTGCCGGTATTCAACAGCGAGTTCCATAGTATAAACCACAGCTTCGACATCGTCGGCATTTACATGGAAAATGGGGCATTGAGTGGTTTTTGCCACATCGGTACAATACACTGAACTGCGCGCATCGAGATAATTAGTTGTAAATCCGATCTGGTTATTCACCACCAGGTGAATAGTGCCTCCGGTGGTATATCCCTTGAGCTCCGACATTTGAAGTGTCTCATACACAACACCTTGTCCGGCAATGGAAGCATCACCGTGTATAATTATGGGTACAATTTGTTTGTGATTATTATTATAATCGGTGTCAATTTTACAACGTGTGATTCCTTCAACTACAGGACCAACCGTTTCGAGGTGCGAAGGATTGGGCGCCAACGATATCTGTAAGGTCCGGCCATCAGCAGTTGTGCGTTCCGACGAAAATCCGAGGTGATATTTTACATCGCCAAGCAGGTATTCGTCTTCGAGAAGTTTGCCTTCAAATTCGTTGAAAATATCCTGGTATGGTTTGCCGAGCGTATTAGCCAGTACATTAAGTCTGCCGCGGTGGGGCATCCCGATAATAAATTCGGTGATACCGGTTTCCGATCCTTTATTGATAATAGCATCAATGGCAGGGATTAGCGCTTCGCAACCTTCGAGGGAGAAGCGTTTCTGTCCGATGTATTTTTTATGAAGGAATTTCTCAAAAAGCACAGCGCGGCTGAGCTCTTTGAGGATATGCAATTTTTTTTCGCGGTTGAAAACGGGCGTATTTCGGTTATGCTCCATCCGGGCCATCAGCCATTCGTAAATCTCAGGCCGGCGGATGTAAGCATATTCAATACCAACACTTTGGCAATAGGTTGTTTCGAGATGTTCAATAATACTGTTGAGCGAAGCATCACCGATGCCGATTTCGCCGCCGGCTTTAAAAACCTGTTCGCGGTCATCTTCCGTAAGTCCGAAATTATCGATATGAAGGGTAGGGGAGTATGTGCGCCGTGTGCGTACCGGGTTTGTTTTTGTAAATAAATGACCTCTTTTGCGGTATTCGTTAATCAGGTCGATAACTTTAAACTCACCGGGTTTGGTTTCAGCCTGCGGCATAAGCTTGCCGCTGAACTCGAATCCCTGGAAAAATCTGCGCCAGCCTGATTCTATACTTTCAGGATCCTGTTTGTACTGCCGGTAAAGTTCTTCAATCGTTTCGTGGTCGGCATTACTCAGAAAGGATAATTCATCCATATATGTTTTTTATCAGAAACGTTTACTAATTAGATATGTTCAGTCAAAATTAGCAAAATATTAACAACTGTTGACAGGCACTAAGAAAACAATACCCGATTGGTAGCCATCTGATCTGATAAACGCTTATAAATAGAATTCCCTCAGTTGTTTATTTCTTTATAACTATTGTGTTATGGGTCTCAGTATCAGAGTTTACAACTACTATATAACTTCCTGCCTTAACGGTGCTTCCCTGTTGATTTGTTCCATCCCAGATTGCTTTCTGCAAGTCGCTATTATTATTTGATTGTGTCGATAGTGTTCTGACTTTTCTTCCCTGCAAATCAAAAATGGTAATTTCAGTATTATTAGCTGATGTGTAAGAAATAGTAGTTTCCTGTTCAAAAGGGCAGGGAGCTGCTGATATAAAATGATCTGATTTTGGATTTTCGGCTGTTCCTCCGAAGATGTAATCGAAATATGAGTAGTAAATGGTGCTGTAACCCTGGCGTTCTGACTCCCAGAACATGTGAACACGTATAAAATAGGAATCTGGAAATGATTCAAATAATTGTGGATTCCGGTCTTCACCGGGCCATTGAGAAATATTCTGTACGCCAGGATTTAAGCTTACCGGAGCCTCAACAAATATTTCATCCTGTGCAAGTGAATCAGAAACATAAGCCAGGAAATAATACATACTGTTCTTAACTGCAATCATATAATCGGCTAATGCAGGTTGCG
>CAZBZA010000092.1:0-3869 GCA_964495865.1 uncultured Lentimicrobiaceae bacterium | reverse complement strand
ACTTAGGTCGAGGGTTTTCGGGTGAGTGAGTTTAACATCAGGCTCCATAAGTGCAACATGAACCTCTCCCAATGATGGTTCCAGACTTCGGTAACATAATTGTGTTGTTGTCACATTCAGTTCCTGTTCCCAGAAAAGCAGGTCGCTGCTGTAACTGCTTTGCAGGCAAGCATTCCGGTTAAAGTGCGACGAATCCGTTACGGGTTTAATTGGTGACCATTCGTTTAATGATACCTGTGCTGAAAGTATCAATGGGATTGAAAAGATAAACAGAAGTATAGTTGTTTTCATAAGATGGATATTTTTAGGTTTTAATATACAAGCCGAAAGTGAACCAAATTTAAGAAAAATGTATTCTGCTTAAAGTAAAAGAATCATGTTATATGAATTCTTCACTTTTTTAAACCTTTAATTGCTGAAATTCTGCAAATAAAAAAGCCCGCTCTAACGAACAGGCTTCATTAATTCTGCTTGTATCTGGTGAAATTATGCAGGATGAATTGCTTCAACCGGACAAACATCAGCGCAGGAACCGCAATCGGTGCAAATATCAGCGTCGATTTTATAAATATCACCTTCGGTGATAGCTTCAACCGGACACTCGTCAATGCAAGTTCCGCAAGCGGTGCAGTCATCAGTAATAACGTAAGCCATTTGTTAGGGAGTTTAAAATTAACTTTGCAAATATAAGTAGTATTCTTGTTATCGTACGTTTAAAAATAAATATTAACCTGTTTTTAACGTATGTTTCAAAAGTTACTTATTTAAAAAGGATATATTGCGTATCATAAATTAATGATTAACAAACAGATAAAGATATGCAACTTTTTCTTTTTAGAATTTATCTAAATAAGATTTTAAACTTCTGTTCTGTTAAAAACTTATACCTTTGTGCGGTTATTCATTCAAAAAACAAAAGCATGAGCGAACAGACTAACTTCATCGAGAAAGAAGATGTTGTTGTAAAATTTTGTGGCGATTCAGGCGATGGTATGCAACTTGCCGGAACACTTTTCAGCGATGCAGCCGCACTTCAGGGCCTCGACCTGGCTACGTTCCCCGACTATCCTGCCGAAATCCGCGCACCGCATAACACTATTGCCGGTGTTTCTGGTTTTCAGGTACACGTTGGGAGAAAAAAAATTGAGACTACCGGCGATTTTGTCGATATTCTCGTAGCGATGAATCCCGCTTCACTGAAATCAAATTTGAAATGGACACGCCCCGGCGCTACCATTATTGTTGATGCCGACTCCTTTGATGAAGTAACCTGTAAAAAAGCCGGATACGAAACCAATCCTTTGGAAGACAATAGCCTGGAGGGATATAATCTGGTTAAAGCTCCTGTTACCATGCTCACCCGCAACGCTTTACAGCCGTTGGGTATTGATAACAAAACGGCTGACCGTACCCGTAACGTTTTTACTTTGGGTATCATATACCATATATTCAGCTGGAGTCTGGATTCGACGGTTTCGTATTTTAAAACGAAATTTAAGAAAAAACCGGATATGATCGAAGCTAATAAACTGGTTCTTGAAACAGGTTACAGCTATGCTGATACTGTTGAAACTCTCGGTTCATCCTATCATATCGCCAAAGCAAAAATGGCTCCCGGCCGTTATCGCAATATTACCGGAAACGTTGCAACTGCCTGGGGTTTTCTGGCAGCTTCGGAGCGTTCGGGCAGGCCTTTATTCCTCGGTTCGTACCCTATAACTCCTGCAACTGAAATCCTGATCGAACTTGCCCGGCATAAATCGCTTGGCGCAAAAGTATTTCAGGCTGAAGACGAAATTGCCGGTATCTGCTCGGCAATCGGTGCCAGCTATTCAGGCTCTTTAGCGTTAACAACAACTTCGGGCCCTGGTCTTTCACTGAAAAGTGAAGCTATAGGCCTTGCTGTTATGACTGAGTTACCTTTGGTGATTGTGGATGTTCAGCGTGGCGGTCCTTCAACCGGATTACCAACCAAAAGCGAGCAAAGCGACCTGATGCAGGCATTGTTCGGCCGTAATGGCGAAGCTCCTGTTGTTGTAATAGCGGCTTCTACTCCTGCCGATTGTTTCGATTATGCTTACGAATCGGCAAAAATTGCCATGGAACACATGACACCGGTAATGTTGCTTACAGATGGATCGCTTGGTAACGGATCACAATTGTTCCGCATACCGAAAGTAGCTGATCTTCCTTCAATTACCCCGCCAATGGCTGAGCCAAATGATAAAGATTATAAACCTTACAAGCGCGATCCGGAAACTTTAGTCCGCAAATGGGCAATCCCCGGTACCGAAGGCCTTCGTCATCGTATCGGAGGGTTGGAAAAAGAAAATGTTTCTGGCAATGTAAGTACTGATCCTGCCAATCACCAGTTAATGACTGATATTCGTGAAGCTAAAATTCAGAAGATTGCTGATTTTATCCCTGAACAAGGCATAGTTGGATCAAAAAAAGGTGATGTGCTTGTGGTAAGCTGGGGTGGAACCCGGGGAACAACTCAGGCTGCTGTTGAAGAATTACAGAAAGAAGGTAAAAAGATCAGCCTTGCACACTTCCATCATATTATGCCTTTGCCTAAAAATACTCACGAGGTATTATCGGGCTTTAAGAAAATTATAGTTTGTGAACTTAACAGCGGGCAGTTTGTTAACTACCTGAGGATGAAAGAGCCCGACTTCAAATACACTCAGTATAATAAGGTAATGGGACTTCCGTTTACAGTAACCGAGTTGGTAAAGAAGTTTAACGAAATGCTTTAGGAGGTAAAAATTATGTTTGAATTTCCAAATAAAACCATAGAACGATCGGTTGTTGAACTTAACAAAGCCGATTTTGTAAGCGACCAGATGGTAAAATGGTGCCCCGGTTGCGGAGCGCACGCTATTCTCGCTTCCATTGCCAACGTGTTTCCTAAAATAGGTTACCGTAAGGAAAATTTCATGATGGTATCCGGTATCGGATGCTCCTCGCGTTTTCCTTATTATGTGAATACTTACGGATTTCACGGTATTCACGGACGAGCCAATCCAATTGCATCGGGTATTAAAATTGCAAATCCTCGCTTAAGTGTTTGGATTGCAACAGGCGATGGCGATTCGATGGCCATTGGCGGTAATCACTTTATACATATTATACGTCGTAACATTGACGTAAATATCGTGATGTTCAACAACCAGATTTACGGTCTTACAAAAGGCCAGTATTCCCCTACAACCCCTATGGGTAGTGTTACCAAAACATCGCCTCAGGGAACCATCGAACATCCTTTTAATCCGGGCGAACTCGTGCTTGGTGCCCAGGGGACTTTCTTTGCCCGCGCAGTGGATACCAATGTGAAACTGATGACCGAAGTTATGTTCGAAGCAGCCCGCCACGATGGTACCTCAGTGATTGAAATACTTCAGAATTGTATCATTTTTGCCGATAAAACCCATCATGCCGTTACCGATAAGGAAGTGCGCGATGATTCACAGATACATATCAAAAACGGAGAACCTTTAATTTTTGGTAAAAACCGCGATAAAGGAATCCGCTTAAATGGTACTCAGCTTGAAGTAGTTACAATTGGTGAAAACGGTATTACCGAGGATGATTTGCTTGTTCATGATCAATATCAGCAGGACCCGGGAGTACACCTGATGCTGGCAAAAATGTACCCGCCGCACTTCCCTGTTGCTCTGGGCGTTATTCGTTCGGCTATGTACCCGACTTACGACGATATGGTTGAAGATCAGATTACTGAAGCTAAAGCAACAAGTAAAATACTTTGTGTTGACGACCTGCTAAACAGCGGTGATACCTGGGAAATTAAATAGTCATTTATTTTATTTTGAATTAGCCTCCGGAGTTTTTCGGGGGCTTTTTTTTTT
>CAZBZA010000091.1:0-10545 GCA_964495865.1 uncultured Lentimicrobiaceae bacterium | reverse complement strand
TGTAGTTGATTTTACTACAAGTTTTTTACCTGTTAATCTACATCCTTTTGATTTTATCAGCTACATCAAAAACAAAGCTTCACTTTTAGCTTTGTCAGGTTATTCCTGATACTAAAATGAAGCTCACACAGATGCTTGTTTCCGGGAGTAAAAACTGAAAAGAAAAACTTTGTGTTGATAGAAAACTGTTCAGCATTATTTTTTTAACACCGCAACAAATGAGCGGTTCACCTGCGACTGAATGGTTTTAAAAACAATCGGTGTCGCGGATATAACAGCAGAATCAGTAAGTTTAGTATTTAAAGATCAAAGTGTTAATTGGAAAATAAATAATTCATATCATGGATAATTTGAACTACCGGATTTCATTAATTGCTATATTTATTTTAGCAATTCAAGTAAATCTGAACCTTGCTTTTGCGCAGGACGTTGCCAGCAGGAAGCCATTTGTCGGGCATTTTTATCTGCAACCTAATGCCGGGATAAGTCAGTATTACGGAGATCTTAATGTTGATGATTTCTGGAATAAATACCATGAACCCGGATTCGGACTTATAATGGGCTGCCAGATGAGTCCGGTATTCAGTATGCGCGGACAGTTTTTGAAAACAACATTATACAGCGAACGGGAGGATAAGAACATTAAGCTGAACAGCGATTTATGGGATGCTTCATTTAATCTTACTTTAAATATAAATGAAATTTTTGCTAAGTACAACGAGAAACGTTTTATCAATCTTTACCTTTTTAGTGGAGTGGGAATAACGTCCTTTACTACTAAAGTCGAAGACAGGACCACCGGCGAAGTAATAGATGAACATCCTTCAGCACAAACTGAATTAATTGTTCCGGTAGGAGTAGGGGCTTCAATACGATTAAATCCGACTTTTTCAATAAATCTCGAATATGGCGATCATATTACGTTTAATGACAATACTCTCGATTTTTCTGATAACCTTAAAAAAAGAGATCATTACAGCTATGCATCAATAGGTTTACATATTAAATTATGTGCCAGGGACAGGGATAACGATGGGGTTAAAGATAAAAAAGATTTGTGTCGTGAAATTCCTGGTAAAATCGAATTCTCCGGTTGCCCTGATAAAGATAATGATGGCATTGTTGATAATGATGATGCCTGCCCCGAGGTTGCGGGGAAAACTGAGTTTAAAGGTTGTCCTGATACTGATGGTGACGGAATTCCTGATCCGGATGATTCCTGTCCGACCATTGCCGGTAAGAAAGAGACTAACGGTTGTCCTGATTCGGATGGGGATGGCGTTATTGATAGTGTTGACCTTTGGCCAACAGTGTTTGGATTAGCTGTGTTTGCCGGTGTTCCGGATACCGATGGTGATGGTATACCCGACAATAATGATCCATGTAAGGATGTAAAAGGCCCCGCCAGGTTTATGGGTTGCCCCGATACCGATACTGATGGAATTCCTGATAATTTGGATAAATGTCCCAGTGAAGCAGGCGTTGCCGAAAATAATGGCTGTCCGGCAGTTATTATGGGCGCAGTGATGCAAAAAACAATTTATTTTGATACAGATTCCTGGATTACCCTGGCAAAATATATCATTGAAATGAACGAAATAGCCGCCTATATGGATGAACATCCGGAGGCAGTAATTTCAATCGCAGGTCATGCTGATGCCCGCGAATCAGTAGAGTATAACTTACGTTTATCAGAGAAACGTGCTGATTATGTTATTAGTTACTTAAAAGAGAAAGGAATGAAATCAACCAATATCGAGAAATCATTCTTTGGTAAAAGCAAACCTGCCGCCGATAATAAAACAGCAAAAGGCCGTGCACTTAACCGCAGGGTCGAAATAAGAATCTCCAGGTAATATGTATGTGAAATGTTTTAGCACCATTTCAATATGTTGATCTATTGAATAATAACTTAGATAATCAGAAAAGCAAATATTCAGGCTGAGATCCGTTCTACCGGATTTCAGCCTGATTACTTTTTCTGGTTCATTTGCTATAATGAGACATTTCAATAAACACAAAAACAGGCTCTTGAGTGATTGAAGGCCTGTTTTTGTATAGAAAAGAGTTAGTTAACGCTTAACAGCTATTTTTCTTGAAATACTATTATCGCCACTTCGCAAAACTACCAGGTAGGAACCGGAAGGTGTATTTCTCAGATCAACGAAAGTGCGGAATGATCCGTCGATTTGAACACTTTCCTGTTTCCAGATAATTTTCCCAATGCTGTTATAAATTTCAATAGTGCAATCCGATTTCTGAACTGATTCAGCTTTTATCGTAAAATGTCCGTTGTTTGGATTAGGATATATACCGAATGATGCGTCAAAAGTTAAATCATTTATTGGGACAGGTAAAACCAGAATACTGTTCGAAACCCCTGAAGCACAATCATTAAGCGTAACAACAACAGTGTAATTTCCAGTATGGACTGCTACATGCTGTTGTCCGGTAGCTCCTGGAATTTCAACGCCATCGAGGTACCATTGATTTCCTGCACTGGCACTGCTTATCAGCGTATCGTCATGTTGTGTTATTACGGGTGTGGCTGGTGTAGGATTAACGGTAACCGGAAATACAGGTGATGATTGTCCGTTGCAGTTGCCATTAGTTGCATAAACACTGATAGCTCCTGAAATAGCTCCCCCAGTGTAATTAACAGTGATCTGATTTGTATTTGCGCCGCTTATCATCTGAACTCCGGCCGGAAGGCTCCAAACATATCCATATCCGTTGGTAACAGGTGCTACTGAGTACATAATTGCATTAGCTGGCGAACAAATATGGTCAGGTCCGGAAATCACTCCTGCATTACCAGGTAAGGGTGCAATATCAACTGCCAAAGGATTTGAAATGCCTCCGATGCCGCATTCATTGGAAGCAAATACGGTGAAATTTCCTGAGGTTGAGCCCGGTGCAAAGTTTACCGTAATCGAATTAGTATTAGCGCCCGATGTTATTACCACACCTGTTGGAACTGTCCATGTATATATATTGGCACCGCTAATTGGCGTTACTGAGTAAACTACACCCTGATCGCCTTCGCAAACAATCTGATTTCCTGAAATATTTCCAGCAGCATCAGGAGTATTGGAAACGCTTACTGCGAAAGGTGCTGAAGTGCTACTGTAACAAGTTCCGTCAGTAGCATAAACAGTTATTTCCCCCGATTGTGCAGCGGCTGAAAAATCAAGTGTTATTGAATTTGTGTTATTGCCTGCTGAAATGGTTGTCCCCTGTGGAATCGACCATATATATCCTGTTGCGCCGGTAAAAGGGTCAACAGAATATACTACACCTGTTTGATTGGCGCAAACCGCAGCAGTTCCTGTTATCGGGCTTATCGTTCCTGCAAGCTGACAATTGGTCGTAAAAGTTAAATCGTCGCCATAAGTGGTCCCGCCGGCATTTACAGCCTTGCAGCGGAAATGATATAGCGTGCCCGGTGTAAGTCCGCTGAGGTTTGCAATAACAGGAACTACCGTATTGCCTGCTACTTGCGCGGGTGTTGCTTGTAATGTGTTACCATAAGCAGTTGTTAGTCCCCATTCAAATGAAACCGCGCTGCTAAAATAATTTGCATTTACTGAACCGTTTAATTTAGCTTCGGTCAGCCAGATATTTGTTGCCGGTAAAGTGATAACCGAAGGTGGAAGCACTACCTGGTTCGAAATAGTGATCAGGATTGAATCGCTTACCGTAACATCCTGAACAGCTTTTGCTTTTGCCCACACTGTGCCGCTAACCAAAGCAGTAACAAGACCAGAAGGGTTCACAGTTGCGTCACCTGTACCCTGACTTATACTCCAGGTAACATCCTGATTGGCGTAGGAAGGAAAAATTGTAGCCTCAAGTTGAAGCGTTCCGGCAGGCACTGTAATCGTAGCCGGAACGTTACCCTGGGTAGTAACATCCATACCAAACAAGCCGCCTTTCGAAATACCCTGTATATAACCCATTGTTCCTGAACCCCGGTTTTCGGTCCATACTCCGGCAAATCTGTCGGGTCCAACCTTTGCGAAGTCATATCTTGATTTTCCTGATGCAGAGGTGGTTGAGCTGATTTCAGTTCGACTGTATGGCCAAACAAAATTACCTGAAGCATCAAGTTTGGTTACATATATTTTATAGGAGTTATCATACGTCATAAACAAAGGAGCATCACCGGGTAATTGTAATTTGCCTTCCTGCATATTTCTGGCTGCGGTAAGTGGATATACCATCTTGCCCTGGTCAGTAAATTGCCGGGCTCCTGTGGTTTTTAAAAATTTCTGAATGTAAACGCCATAATTCGTTTGGTTAGGATCAGTAAATGAGCATACTGACCAAACGAAAGGCGAACCGGGAGTAATACTGATATTAGTAGTCATCTGATAATTATCGGAACCACCTGTGCTGGTGTTAAATGCCGATCCATTCATCCCGTAAGGGGTGGTTCCGCCGGGATTAATACGTTGTAAAAATGAATTGAAACGGAATCCTGTTGAACTGTAATATCCGAAATAGGTGGTGTCAGCTTCTGCCGTTATAGAATAATATCGATATCCGGCTGTTGTTTGGTCACAGATTTGCTTAGGTGTATAAAGAGCTGTACCTGAATTGTCGAACATCTGTGCATAGAGTGTTGTCGAAATTCCACTTCCGCTTTTCTGATAAACCATTGTGAATTTGTTGTTCAGATTGGCAACAAGCTGACCACGGGTGGTCGTGCTCCCGCTCACCATAATAGGAACGGGTGTTGCCCAGGCGAGTGTTCCTCCTGTTGTTATTTTCTGCAGTTGAAGAGTATTGCCAGAACCGTTCCACACAACTGCTATTTCGCCATTGGTTAAAGCGGTTGGATATGGAGCCAGGCCTTCGCCTAAAATTATTCCTGTGGGACTCCATAAGTGAGAACCACTCTGCGAAATTTTATACACAACCGCTTCCATATCCCCGTTTCTCTCATCCTGGCAGCCAACTATCAGATTGTTTGCTCCGTCAGCGCACACATTAAAAACAAAAGTTGCACTACCGGTTGGCTGATTACTCACCAGTACACCATCGGCGCCGAGTAATTTATTGCCGTTGGCATCAAAAAGTTGCGCTCTCATATCATAATTGCCGGCATTCTCGTGGTAAAACGCAACCCAAAGTTTACCGTCAGTTGTTGATGCTGTCTGCATATCTGCTGTTGCCAGTCCTGATATCTGCAGGTTTACTGCCGTATTTGTATTCCATTGAGCATTAACCTTTCCGGAGAAAGCGGTCAAAATCAATAACATCGACAATAAGGGAATTCTGTGTAGATTTATTTTCATTTTAATCGTGTTTAAAGTGTTGTTTAATTTTTCTGAATTTTATTTAATTATGAAACTGAAGAGTAATGATTACTATTTTTATTTAAGTAACCAGAATTGTTGCTACCTGAAAGCCATCTTGCTCAGGTAGAATACATTGCGTTTATTTGTTTCCATATAATTATTGCGTATCGATTCGTAGCCGGTAGCAATAAAATAATCATCATACCAGTATTGGATTGTCCCGAGGTATTCATCCAGATGCTGGTCGGTTGCACGTTTGGGAGCCAGTGTCGTATAAGTGGTATTTTCGACAACTGCGTTGCCTTGTATAGTTTTAAATGCAACCTTGTTGTTGGCATTGTAATAAAGAATGATTTCGTCGTTGATGAAAAGGGCGTTTAATTTCCTGTTCAGGTATTTCGTAAGGATATCGCGCATTTCCATCCCATTATTCCAAAGCATCATTCCGCTGCTGTCGAATCCGGCCACAAATGCATGCGAATAACGGAAACCGTCGAATACCTGGTACGAAGTAGGGAATGCCCTTCCATAATAATCATAAGACATTTGTGTGTTGGTATGGTATTCGGGCGAGTAGGCTTCGGCTGTAATGATAAACTGTCCGTTATTACTCATTACATCATGTGTAAGGAGCCTTAAGTTCATAGTCCTTTCCTTATCACTTGTATTATCGGAGGGAGCATTTTCATCCGACTTATCAGCCTTTTTTGCGGGTTTAGTTTTTACACGCAAGGCATTGGGATCAGTTATATATTTGAAAGCATTTGCAAAGTTTGCAAAATTATAATATTTAATACTTTCAGCTATGCCATTGTTAACCAAGGCTGTATAGTATCCGTCCGACACCGGGGTTTTGTCTTCGTTGGCATCGTAATTGGATTGCCGCATATAATAAGGTGAATAGTAATTATAATAGTACCGGTTATAATAGTAATCATAATAGTCGTATTGCCTCCGGTTACTGCTTACATTAAAGCCATAGGTTCCGGCAACAATGCCCCGGCCTTCGCCCATGGGAATATACTGTGCCGAGTTAAAATTGCGCTGTTCTGCTTGTTCAGAGAATTCATAAGTTTTCACCAATGCGCCGGGCGAATTATACTGGTTCACGTATAACCGGTTGCGCGATGACGAAAACTGAACTTTATAAGTAGCAAAAATATCCCTTCGTGTGGTATCAATCGATATATCAAGTAATAAAGCATCTTTTTCGGCTGTGATATCGTAGGTTCTTTTTTCGCCGGTTACCAGCGAAAATCCGATGATTCCGGGCTGTCCTTTCCGGTTATTGAAGCCTATAAATGCAGTATTATTCGAAACTTCAAAATCAACAACTTCTGCTTTTTCAGGAATTATTCCCTTATGCTCAGTTATAATTTTTAAGCGCGGTAAGATCATGAAAACAAATATGTTTCCGTCTTTTTTTCTTTTTGTATCATGAAAAAGCAGATAGATGGCTTCGTTTGTTGATAAGCTTTTTAAAAAAGTAACATCCTCGTGCAGCGGAACTTGCTTGCGCCAGGATTCTTTTAGACTTTCATCAACCATTAAAATAGACCAGGTTATGCTGTCCTTGCCGCTTTCGTTAATGGTAGGATAAAAAACACAAACTCCATATTTTCCTGCTGTTACATAATTAAAGGGATCGCTTCCAACCGGAGCCGGGATTTCGAGGCGCAAAGGGCTGGTGTTCTGTGCCCAAAGAACTACAGCAACAGATACCAGTATGGCTATTACAAATATTTTTTTCATAAATTAAATTTCGATCTCCAAAATTAACAATTCAGCGGGCATTTTTCAATTTATCGAAGGAATAAAAAATAAAGGCTGCCATTTTCAGGTCAGCCTCTACTTATATGATGTGATTTTGAAATCTCAATAGTCCGTTAATAATCCCGATCTACTCATTATCAACAACATTTAAATTCAGGTATTAGTGTTATAATAAATGGATAATCATCGGTTTATTGTTTTGCATCTTTGCGGTAAATAAAGAACTAACGGAGTATTGTAATCTTTAACGGACTAAAAGTTTGTGAACTTCTTTCAATCCATTGGCGGTATTAGTTAAAGTAACAAAATAGAGTCCGTTGGCCAGGCCTGCTGTTTCAATTTTCAGCGTTTTTGAATCAGCGTTTATAGTTTTCAATGTCAGGCCCTGAGCATTTGTTATGGCGATAACAAATTTGCTGTTAACAGGCATTTCAGCATTGAACCAGCCATTACTTGGATTAGGGTAAATGCTTGTTGTATAATTTGCTTTATCGTTTTCACCGATACCAACACCGCTGTTTCCTGAAACTATAACTTCGTCAATTTCCCATGTGCGCGATTCGGTGGCATTACTTGTGTATTTGAAAGCAATGTGAACATTAGCAACATTTGCAATACCAAGATTGATGTAACCTGAAGGAGTCCATGCCCAACCGCCTGGTGAAAATACAGCAGAAGCCGAAATGTCATTCCAGGTTCCGTTTGTGCTTGGGTCGCCGCTCGTATAGTCGGTCGAAACGAGAACTGCCAAAGGATCACCCGTGTAATTGTATGCGGAGTAGAATTGGAATTTAGTATTTGTAATATTTGTCAGATCAATAACAGGTGATATAAGCCAGTCTTCATTGTCGAAACTTGCACCACCTTCAAATCCGCTCATTTTGGCACACCCTGAACCATTAACTCCGTGAGTAAGATCGGGAATCCATTTCTGCGTTCCGCCTACACTGAATTCAGTCCATGGCGAAAGATCCGTATCAAATTTACTTGATAATACAATTGTCTGGGTATTGGCTGTGGCTGAAGGAACAGTACCATCAGTTTTATAATCTACCAAAGTTCCTCCATTGGTATAAGGGAATATTTTAATCGAATATGCTGTTCCCTGAGCTAATCCGGCGAAAATATAATTTTGCTGGCCGAATAACACATTTTTCGCGCCGTTGCCGTCCGCAAAATCGAGATCATCAGCTTCAAATGTTCCGTCAACAGGTGAAGTAATACTTGAATTAGTGCTAATTTTGATCAGGTAGCCGGCAGGCAATTGTGCTCCTGTTGCATCAGTCCAACTTGTGGAAATGCTGGTTCCTGCAGAAGATGCTCCGAAAGACGTAGGGTAATTGGTAGGTTCAGGATCTGCAGTTACAGTGCCTGTGCTAACGGTCATTACCATATTGTCGATTGCCAGTATACCATCGCTTCCAAGGTCGTTGGCATCTGACCAGCGGATCCACAGAGCCGAACCTGCAGTCCAGCTGATACCTGTGATAGTAGCACTTATTGCTGTCTGGTTTTCTGCCAGATTGCCATCCAGAGCTGCAGCAACATCCGAAGCGGTAATTTTCTCAAGCAGATCAAAACTGCTTGCAGGTACCCAGGTTCCGGTTGAAAGGCTAATTGCATCAATGCTGTATTCGAAAGGATAAATTTCATTTACTGTGTTACTTGAGCCTGAACGCCATTGTTCCATAACACCTGTAAGTTCAATTGCAGTAATTCCTGATCCTGTATTGTTTTGAAATACTGCCCCGAATCGCGGAACTGTGCTGCCCGAAGCCAGTGAGCCAAATGCCCGATCACTAGCTCCTGTGGTACCTACATTGTAAATTGCACCTGCGTTGGCACTGCCATCAGTTACTGTAAGCGGAAGAACATCTCCGATGCTTCCTGTTCCAGCGTAGCGGATCGCAGTCCAGCCATTAATAAAAGCAGTGCCGGTGGCTCCCATACCATCAAAACTTTCGGTATAAGTAAGTTGCCCCGGAGCAAAAGTGAATGCTTGTGCGTTCACTTTACTTGTCAATCCTAGAAGGAGGATAATTGTGAGAAGAGTAAATGTTTTTTTCATGTTCTTAATTTATTTAGAGATTAAAAAAATGAAGAACCGGCATCTAAACACGCACAAAACTGTGTGTAATTATACCAGTTCTTCATTGGTTAGAACAACAATTATTTCAGTACTACTTTTTGTACCTGTATGTTCTGATTTATTTTGTTAGTGATTTTTACGATGTACATTCCTTTCGGCTGACTTGCTATATTAAGTGAAATAACACTTTGGTCAGATGTAATTGAATTTACCTGTTTGCCAATTGTGTTAAAAACTGTGATTTCAAGAGTTTGATCCGAAGGATTAGTGATAAACAATTTTCCACTGGTAGGATTCGGATATACTGCAACAACCGAAGGCAGGTTAATGATTCCATCAACACCAACACTAATATAGTCTGTTTTAGTAATTGTGCTGTTCCCAAATTCATTAGTTGCGGTGAGTGTTACAGAATAAACGCCATAAGCATTGTATTGTATCAATGGATTTTGCTCTGTTGAAGCATCAGGTGTTCCTCCGGTAAAAATCCATTCCCAGCCGGTTGGGTTGTTAGTCGAAAGATCCGTAAACTGAACGTTTTCACCTTCAAGCAGCGAGGTAGGGTTAGCTTCGAAATTTGCAACAGTAGGCGGATTAACACAACCTCCCAGCGGGGTTGCAAAAATACTGTCACCAACTGCATTTATGGCAGCATACTCTGTCGAAGCTTTCCAGTTTACAGGAAGAGCATTGTTGCTTGAAGGGTCGCAAAGTGTTAAAGATGGCCCCTGGCCGTTGGCTTCAGGATACCAGGGAGCTGCATTTGCATAAGTAACTTCGTCGATTGTTACACCATATTTATCTTTTAATGTAATGGCTTCGCCCGAATTGCTTAAACCGCCTGAAGTCCATTGAAGTGATGGCTTCCCGAATGTATTCTGGATAGCAGCTGAGCTAACTGCAACGAGTATATATTCGCCATTAGCAAGTGTAACTGATGGAAACTCAAATACAACTCCTGTCGAGAAAGAGAAACCCTCCAGGTTCATTGAATTACCAAGGTTATAAATTTCGATAAACTCAAGGCTGTCAGTTCCTGATTCGGGTGGGTTAAACATAATTTCAGTTATTACCAGGTTAGCACCTGTACTGCATGATGCACCCGGTGAAGCATAAATAGCCTCTCCTAAACCATTTACAGCAACCTGGTTGCTCGAAGCTGACCAGTTTTCGCCCAATGAATTATCAAGTGTTGTATTGCAGAAGGTAAGTGAAGGACCGCCGTTGTTTGGGGTAGTAGGCCATGGTGCAACAGGCAAATAGTAAACATCATCTTTTACCTGGCCTATAGCATCTTTTAGTACAACTGGTTCACCGGCATCATCAAGGAATCCTTCCGTCCATTGTGCACATGTTATTCCGAATGTATTTTGCATCGAA
>CAZBZA010000090.1:0-10582 GCA_964495865.1 uncultured Lentimicrobiaceae bacterium | reverse complement strand
TGGCGAAATAGAGTATAATTTAAGGTGCAGCGCACCGGAATATTAAAAGAATCAATATTCTGGTTAGGTTTTTCAGCGGACCTTATCAAGTCTGTATAAGAATGATGCTTATCTCTTTTACTGTTTGCAGGAAGTTATTTCAACTGCATTTCTAATCGAAAATGGTTTTCACAAATAAGAAATTTCTAAATAAACAGGTATTTATACTCTGGTAAAACTGTTTTTCAGCCGGTAATTTTGTTGTTTTAATAAAGTATGAGTAAAACGAAGATTATCCTTGTTGACGACCACGAAGCATTCAGAAAAGGATTTAAGATGGTTATTGAAGAACTTCCTGATGTTGAAGTAATTGCGGAAGCATCGAGCGGAACGGAATTTCTTGAAATTCTGAATTCGCAAATGCCCGACCTGGTGTTTATGGATATCCGAATGCCCGGTATCAATGGACTGGAAGCTTCACGATCGGCAATAAACACTTTCCCGGAAATAAAAATAATAATGCTCAGCATGTTTGGCGAAATCAAATATATCGAAGATGCAATTTCGTCGGGAGCTGCAGGCTTTCTGCTCAAACCACCATCATTAAGTCAATTGAAGAAAGCTTTCAATGCGGTGATGATAGGTGAAACATATTTCCCATCGCCTGCTATTACCGGAAACTGAAACTTTTATTAAATAACCGGCTCGTTTAATAAGTTCCGGAAAAAGCATTTTAAATAAATCAGGTAGAAATACTCTTTTACTTCCATTTACCGGTGAATAGTTTTGTAACCGGAATTTATACTGAACCTTTTACGTTCTCGCTATTGCGAGCCAACCCATAAATAATAAGCCCTATGAAAACAAACTTTACACCCTTTCCGGTTACACTGAAAAAACACATCCAGTACTTTTTTACTACGATGGTCCTTCTGCTATTCATGGTATTTCCTTCGTATGCTCAGTTTTACACCAAAATTACTTCGGGTGCACTAACTGATACAAAAAAAACAACCTATTGCTCATCCTGGGCAGATTATAACAGCGATGGCTGGGACGACATGTTGATTGTTGATAATTCAGGCGGAAAATCATCATTGTTCGTAAATAACGGGGATGGTACTTTTACACCCGATACCCTTAACAGTGTTTTTACAACTCCGGGGCCTTCAATTGCATGCTCATGGGGTGATTATAACAATGACGGAAATGTCGATCTTTACATCTGTAATATCGGAGCATCAACCGATGTAACAGCCAAGAATTTTCTTTTCCGGAATGATGGAAACAGCGTATTTACCAAAATTACCGAAGGCGCTATTGTAAACGATCAGGATTGGTCAATGGGCGCTTCGTGGACTGATTATGACAATGATGGGTTTCTTGATCTTTATGTAGCAAACTTCCAGTCGGCCAACTGCCTGTATCATAACAACGGAGGTGTAAGCTTTACTAAAATAACGGAAGGCGAAATTGTAACCGATAATTATGCCACATATGCCGTATCGTCGAGTGATTATGATAACGACGGATACATGGATTTTTTCGCAGTCAATTATTTTCTCTCAGCCCTGCCCGGTCAAAATGACTGCCTGTATCACAACAATGGTGACGGTACATTTACAAAAAACACAACTGCAGCTATTGCCAATGATGGAGCGTTAACACAAGGTGCATCATGGGGAGATTATAACAACGATGGCTTTATGGATATCTTCCTTACCAACAACGACTTTGATGTTATAAAACATAATTTCCTTTATAAAAATGAAGGGAATGGGATATTTTCCCTGGTAAATGCTGCTCCTTCTACCACACAAGGTACATCATTTGGTTCTGCCTGGCTGGATGTGAATAACGACGGCTACCTCGATATCTATGTTAGTAACAATGGAAGTTCATCAAACGGTGGTATAAAAAGGAAAAACTTTCTTTTTATTAATAACGGGGACGAAACGTTTGCCAACCAACCCGGCGATGCTTCAACCACCGACGTTTTGAGAGATTATTGTTCTACAATTTCCGATTACAATCACGACGGATATCCTGATATTTTCACACCATCGTACTCAACTACCGTTAAAAACGGATTATATCAAAACAACGGCGGAGCCAACAACTGGATTACTACCCGTTTGGTTGGAATGGTTTCGAACAAATCAGCAATTGGTGCAAGGATCAGATGCTATGCCAATGGAATGGCGCAAACAAGGGAAGTATCTTCCACTACGGGCCAGTATTGCGGAAGTTCATTCGCACAAACTTTCGGAATCGGCACTGCTATATCAATTGATAGTATTACAATCAACTGGCCTTCGGGGATACACCAAAAGCTGGTAAATCCAACCATCAACCAGATTCTTACAATAACCGAAGCAAACAATCTTACCGACATTACTTCTTTTTCATTACCACAGCAAACCGGTCCGGCAACAATTAATTACGCCAACTACACGGTAACATGCGAAGTTGCTTACGGAACATCCTTAAGTGCTCTTATGCCAACTATCCTTGTTTCGAACGGAGCAACCATTAATCCGGCTTCGATGCAAACCATTAATTTCAGCAATGGGCCGGTTATTTATACAGTTACAGCACAGGATCAGGTAAGTACGCAGCAATGGTCAGTATCAGTAGCAGTTGCCTTGAATTCTGCAACTGACATCATCACATTCATAATTCCCAACCAGGTTGGAACTACTTCAATTAACTCTATTGATCACACAATTTTAGCCACTATTGCTAACGGAAGCAATCTCTCATCGGTAACGCCAACCATTACTCTGTCGGCCGGAGCAAGTGTTGATCCAGCCTCTGGCATTGCTGTCGATTTCACCAATAGCCCTGTAAGTTATACTGTTACTGCCGAAAACGGAACCAGCCAGCAAGTTTGGGCAGTAAGTGTTTTAGACGAATCGGCACTGCAAAATGATATCCTGACATTTGAAGTTCCTAACCAAATTGGAACATCGGTTATAAACAGTACAAATCATACCGTTTCTGCAGTTGTAATGAGTGGAACACCACTCGGTGGCATAGCTCCATCAATAACCATTTCGCAGGGATCAACAATAAATCCTCCTTCAGGAACAGGTGTAAATTATTCAAGCGGACCTGTAAGTTATACGGTAACTTCATTTATAGGCACTCCACAAGTATGGGTTACTACAGTTACTGAAGAAATAATGCTAAGCGGCGAAACCGAAATCCTGACCTTTGTGATTCCTGGCCAGGCAGGTACGTCAGTTATAAATGCAGCCAACAATACTGTTGAAGCTGTTATGCCTTATGGAACCAATCTTTCGGCGCTAATCCCAACAATCGCGGTATCATCAGGTGCTACTATAAATCCGGCATCAGGTGCTGTAATGAACTTCGTAAACGGGAGCGTAAACTATACCGTAACTGCCGAAAACGGAACCGATACACAAGTATGGGCAGTTACTGTTACCAATGCATTGAACAACCAAACCGATATCCTTTCTTTTACACTCGACAACCTTACTGTTCCGGCTGTTATAAACCCTACAGATCATACTATCACAGCAGAAATTGAACTTTCAACCGGCCTTTCCGCATTAACACCTGTTGTTACGGTTTCAAGTGGTGCAACCGTAACCCCGGCATCAGGAGGAGTTGTTGATTTCAGTAACGGTGCGGTCGCATATACAGTAACTGCTGAAAACGGTGTTGATGTTCAGGTTTGGAATGTAACAGTTACTTTACTTACAACAGGACTTAATGAAACATCATCTTTTGATGGATTGAATATATACCCTAATCCAACAAGCGGCCTGATTCATATTAATGTAAGTGATAAAACTCCGTATAAACTTGAAGTTGCAAACTCGCTTGGGCAGATCATTCATTCCGAAAAACATGAAAATCCAACAAATGCTGAAATTCCATATGCCTTTCCACAAGGAAGCAAAGGAACCTTTATCGTTCGGATTATCACAAGCGACACTCTAAAAGCCATCCCGGTTATCGTT
This sequence comes from uncultured Lentimicrobiaceae bacterium, assembly GCA_964495865.1. GTDB lineage: Bacteria > Bacteroidota > Bacteroidia > Bacteroidales > UBA4417 > UBA4417. Next base: position 6,611 of record CAZBZA010000090.1, on the reverse strand, counting down.
AAATAAAGACGTAAGAATCAATATAATCATTTCAAAGAAAGCTATCTGTATGCTTGCGGAATAAAAATTCTGCAGGTTTTACAGATAGCTTTATTCATTGTCAGGTCCATAATTCCGGGTTTTGTTACAGGTGAATGTATCCTATATAAATCCTGCTTCTATTATATATAAATGCTATGATAATTCAAAGATTATAAGTCACTTCAAAAAAAGGAATTGTAAAACATCTATTATTTTTGTATTTTTGTAATACTCTCCCTTTACTTCTGTACTATCTGAAAATCCGAAAATATAAAATGGCAATCCGAATCAGAAAACTTTACCATTAATTGCCATAGATAGTAAGTTCTTCCATACTGAGTGTTCAAATACAACGGTTGAGGAACACGAGCAATCCCCGGGTTAAGACTAATAAAAACAATCCTGCAGAACACTCTGATTTTCCTTTCTCCCTTAATATTAATTGATCTGCTTTAAAAGTATTGATCACGAAACATGACAACTAATAAACTCTCCGGCACGGTCAATTAGATTGGGGTTTACATTCAAGGTCTTTAAAAAAGGACATTTTCAGTTCACAGTTATTCACTAAAACCAATTAGTATGAAGACAAATTTTTACATCCCTGTACTTTCCTTGTCGATACTTTTATGGTCATCCGTGCTGTTTTCGCAGACGGTTACCCTTGAGAAAATCATTACACCTGTCGGCTTTGATGTTTCGCAAAAACTGAGCGATATTAAGCCTATTGTTCCGGGTTATCTCGACCAGACATGGAAAGAAAAAGTAATTCCCAACAAGGAGGGGTTCCTTGAGGAATTTAATACCGAAGCTGCCTGGAAAGGTCCTGACCCGGTATTGCAAAGCAGCATTATGAAAGCTGCAGCTGCAATTCCGGTCATAGGTCAGAATTTCAGCGGTCTGAGCAATACCAGTAGCGTTGCACCTCCCGATACCCAGGGTGACGTGGGCCCAAACCATTACTTTCAAATGGTAAACTTATCGTTCCAGATCTGGGACAAGAGTGGAAACTCTGTTTATGGGCCAGCACTTAGCAGTACCCTTTGGAATGGATTTACCGGTCCCTGGACGGGCACTAACAATGGTGATCCTATAGTACTGTACGATCAGGCCGCCGACCGCTGGATTGCCACACAGTTTTCACTCCCCAATTATCCGTCAGGGCCATTCTACGAATTGGTGGCTATATCGCAAACCCCTGACCCGAAAGGTGCCTGGTACCGCTATGCTTTTGAATTTACCAATATGCCCGACTACCCGAAGTTTGGGGTTTGGCCCGATGGGTATTACCTGACCATAAACCAATTTAGGTCCGGCAGTCTGCTTTTTTCCGGTGCCGCTGTTTGTGTGCTCGAACGTTCGCAAATGCTAATCGGAAATTCCAACGCACGGATGCTTTTTTTTAACCTTGGCACTTCATATGGAAGCCTGTTGCCGGCAGATGCTGATGGTATCACACAACCTGCAGCCGGCAAGCCCAATTACCTGGCAAACCTCGGAACCAATTCCCTGCGTATATGGGAAGCTAAAATAAATTGGACAACTACAAGTCTGTCAACCGTTTCGCTGGTTAAAACACTGACAACACAATCTTATTCCTACAGTGGAATCACCATCAATCAGCCCGGCACTTCCCAAACCCTCGATCCGTTGGCCTCCCGGTTAATGTACAGGTTGCAGTACAGGAATTTTGGAAGTTATGAAGTACTGCTTACCAATCATAGTGTTAATGCCAATGGAACAGGTCGTGCAGGAGTGCGCTGGTACGAACTCAGGAATTACGGCAGCGGCTGGAACATTCACCAGCAGGGAACTTTTGCCCCCGCTGATGGAACTAACCGCTGGATGGGAAGTGTTGCCATGAACGGAAGCGGTGATATCGGCATTGGATACTCTGTGTCAGGCACCGGTACATATCCTTCAATCCGTTTTGCAGGGCAATCGGCAGCAAATTCAGGCAGCGGCTTGCTCGATGTAAGTGAAACCAGCATTGTGGCAGGCTCATCTTCACAAACCGGTGTTAACCGTTGGGGTGATTACTCAATGATGTCAGTTGATCCAACAGATGATAACACATTTTGGTACACCAACGAGTATTCCAATGGCGGATGGAACTGGCTTACAAAAATTGCGTCCTTTACTTTTGAAACAGCAGCTCCGGGGCCTCCGGTCGCCAATTTCTCAGGAACACCCGCAACCGTGGTTGAAGGCGGCAGCGTTCAGTTTACTGACCTTTCGACCAATACACCAACTACCTGGGCATGGACTTTTGCAGGCGGAACACCCGGAACAAGTACTTCACAGAATCCTACGGTAACATATAGCACTGCAGGATCCTATACAGTAAGTTTAACCGTTGCAAACGCCAGTGGTTCGGATACCAAAGAAATTGCTGCTTACATAACCGTTAACACCGGAAGCGGAACACCTGATTATTGCGTTTCGCACAGTAACAACTGTACGAATGATTACATAAAAAAAGTGGTTGTTTCTAATTTTTCAAATACATCCGGGGCCACAACATATTCCGATTTTACAGGATTAACAATAGGCCTGGCGCCTGGTACTTCCAACAGCGTGGTTCTGACTCCCAATTCAACTACAAGGAAAGAATCATGGAGAGTATGGATTGATTTTAACAGTGACGGAGATTTTACAGATGCCGGCGAACAGGTTTTTGCAGCAAATAATAAAAAGGGTATTGCTTCAGGTTCAATGGTTATACCTTCTACGGCTTCGGGGCAAACGCGGATGCGGGTAAGCATGAAATATGGAGGAGCGCCCACTTCCTGTGAGGTTTTCACATATGGAGAGGTGGAAGACTATACGGTTAGCTTTGGTAATGCCCCTGCTATAACAGCTATTGTTCAGGATTTTAACCTTGAACTCTATCCCAATCCGGCTAAAGACTTACTGAATATTCAATTATCAGGCAATATCGAAAAAGCTAATATTAAAATCTACAATGCACTGGGAATGATCATTGATGATTTTGATGTCGATAAAAATACCCTCACGGTTAACATCAGCAACTATGCCAGGGGTATTTATTATATCGGTGCCGATAACGGATCAAAAACCACATTAAAGAAGTTTATCAAGGATTAATTGAATCAGAAATATACGCTAAAACAAGCCCGTGGATTATTTTACGGGCTTGTTTTTATATAGAATACTTAATTTCGCAACCGAACCATTCCGGCTGGCAGGCCATCAGGAATTTTGGCACCTTTTATTGAAACGCATTGATTATCTTAGCGTAATTTTTTAAATCAAATCACTGAAAATACTAATTCCTGTATGTCAAAGCTTTTCTCTTCGCTGATCATAAAAGATATCACGTTAAAAAACCGCATCGCTATTTCACCCATGTGCCAGTACACAGCTGTTGACGGGTTTGCGAACGACTGGCATCTGGTGCATTACGGAAGCCGGGCTGTTGGTGGTGCATCACTGATAATACAGGAAGCTACTGCTGTTTCGCCCGAAGGTCGAATTTCGCCGGGCGACCTGGGTTTATATAAGGAAGAGCATATTGAAAAATTGCGGCAAATAACTGATTTTATTCAGCAGCAAGGTGTAGTGGCGGGCATACAACTGGCTCATGCCGGTCGTAAAGCAGGATGTGCCGTTGCCTGGCAGGGTGGCAAACAACTAAATTTGAACGAAGGCGGATGGACAACTGTTGCACCCTCGGCCATTGCTTTTAATCCCGATGATAAAGCGCCGCAAGCTCTTGATGTGGAAGGAATTGAAAAAGTTATTGCTGATTTTAAAACTGCTGCTGAAAGGGCATTTTTATCAGGTTATAAACTAATTGAAATACATGCCGCACATGGATACCTGATTCACCAGTTCCTTTCGCCCTTGAGCAATCACCGGGCAGATAGCTATGGTGGAAGTTTCGAAAACAGGGTACGATTACTGTTGGAAATAGTAAGAGCAATTCACACTGTGTGGCCCCTCAACCTTCCTCTCTTTGTGCGCATATCAGCAACCGATTGGGCTGAAGGAGGATGGAACGCTGACGAAGCCGTTCAGCTTTCAAAGCTATTAAAACGGGAAGGCGTTGACCTTATCGACTGTTCGTCGGGAGGATTGGTGCCCTATGCAAAAATTCCGCTTGGTCCCGGCTACCAGGTTCAGTTTGCGGAGCGTATAAAAAGAGAATCAAACCTTTTAACCGGAGCAGTTGGTATGATTACTGAAGTAAAACAGGCAGAAGATATTATAGATAGCGCACAAGCTGACCTTATATTTATTGGGAGAGCATCATTAAGAGATCCATATTTTGCACTTCATGCAGCTCAACTTTCGGGCGATGACATCGAATGGCCTTTACAATACCTGAGGGCTAAACCGTAACTTTATCCTGATCCGGATTGAAATTCCGGTAAACTTTATACCTCAAAAAGTGTTTATTATCTATTAAAACAACAATGTTTAAACTTACGATAAAATGAAGATCAGGTCCCTCATTATTGCACTTTTACTGGTATCAGGACTTATGGCAATGGCACAAACCAAAGTCAAAGAAAATCCTTCAATGCTTCTCGAAAGCCAAAGCCGTTTTGGCTTTACCGAAACCAACGAGATATTGTCGAAAACTATCCTTGAAAAAGGCTGGAAAATAACAGTAACACACGATTTGCAGGAAACCATGAAAAAGAACGGGAAAGAAGTACTGCCGGTAAAAGTTATAGAAATCTGTAATCCGGGTTTAGCTTTCCGGATTCTTTCGAAGGACGAACTCCGTGATGTATCGTCAATGCTTCCCTGCCGCTTATCGGTTTACGAAAAGTCGGATGGACTTACCTATATTTCGCGAATGAATGCTCCTGTATTTGCAGGCATGATTGATGAAGAAGCTGCAAAAACGATAATTCTGGCGTTCGATGAAGCTGAACAATTTATAAAGGCAGTAGCAAAATAAACCACATCAAAAAACTGAAACTTCGGGTGGAATGAATTTCCGGCAGCAATTCACTAATTTGCTTTGCCTGATATTTAGTTGATATTTAAGGCTTTAAAAAATGGCTTGATTGCAAAAACCGCCTAACCTTTTTATTATCGTAAATTAAGGCAGCTCGTTTTGTATTGCATATTCCAATAATGTTATCTTACATTCGGATTGCAGTACAATTTTAATCCATCCCAAACGCTCCTGTTCCCCTTTAAATTTAAATCCCAGGTAAATTGCCTTCCCATACGGAACTGTGTGGCAGTCGGACTCATAATAGCTTTTGTGGATAAAAACAGTATCGTTGCTGACGTTCATATATTGCGGACTTTGGTGCTGATAAATAAACGAAACGGTATCGGCCGAAAAAGTATCTGAAAGTTTCAGTTTGTCATCAGGGTTAAGGTTTAGTCCATGAAAAGCTGAACCAAAACTGCTAACCAGGTCGGCAGGGTTTTTACGTCTGCAACTGTAATATTCAGTTATCGACTGATAGATGTTATAATCATCAGAAAAAACTGAAATTACCTTGTTCAGAAATACGGTATCAAGCGTAAAAATCCCATAGATTGTTGCATTTTGATTAAGTGACTGTATTTCTGATACATAATGAACTCCAATCCCCGGCGAACCATAACAGGCAACAACCAGCCTAAGATCAATCGTATCATTGCTGTCAAAATCGAGACTGATCATATCTCCCCCGTTATAAGGAGCATCAATAATTTGAACGGTGCTGTCAATAATCATGTTTCTATAGTTCCCGATCACTAATTCGCAGGTTTCCGGAGGTGCGTCATCCTCTTTCCTGCACGAACCCGCAATCATTGTAAAAGCAAGGACTATGAATACAAAAAGATGAGAATCCCCGGTGCAAAAACAGCGGATACACTTTAAGAAAGTATGTAAGCTGACTGAACCGTCCATAGAACTATTAATCTGAGTATGTATCTTATTTACACAAAGTTACAAGAAATAATGTTCATTTACAAGGTAATTCTTTCTATACGCTTAACAGGCACTAAAAAGAATAATAATGGAATATTTGTTTTATTAATCGACATAAATAATATCTTTATCGAATGAAAAATTATACGGCCATAATTGTTGATGATGAAAAGAATATAAGCGAAGCATTGTCGATATTATTGAGCCAATACTGTCCGGAAATTCAGGTATGTGGCATAGCTGCATCTGCCGCTGAAGGGAGGAAACTTCTGGAAAACAACATGGTAGATTTTATTTTTCTGGACATATCCATGCCAAAAGAGGATGGATTTGCTTTTCTGCGGTCGATTCCAAGCAACAATTACGGTGTGATATTTGCCACTGCCTTTCAGGAACATGCTTTACGTGCGCTTAAAGCCAATGCCGTTGATTATCTGATGAAGCCGATTAATCCTTTCGAGTTGCAGGAAGCCGTCAATAAGGCCATTTACAATCACGATCTGCGCCGGCGCTATTCGGATATTCAGGAGGTTTATAGTCAGTCGCTTAACAATCTGAACGAGCATCTTCAATCAAAAAATAATATGGTGACCAAGCTCACCATACCTGATAAATTAGGATTCCGCCTGGTTAATGTTGCGGAAATAATGCATTTGCAGGCTGATGATAATTATACTGTACT
>CAZBZA010000089.1:0-10603 GCA_964495865.1 uncultured Lentimicrobiaceae bacterium | reverse complement strand
GTCTGCGAAAGCAAAGTTCCTGATTTAAATGAGAAACCATCTTTAACCACATCTTTTGCCAAACGTCGTGGAATGCGTTCGCCATAGCCTTTTGCAACCAGACGGTCGGGGTCAATGCCGCGGTCGATCAGGTAGTTGACGACTGATTCAGCACGTTTTTGCGACAATACATCATTGCTTTCGTCGCTGCCGCGCGAGTCGGTATGTGATGCTAACTCAATGATAATTGTTTCGTTTTCGTCGAGTGTTTTAATAAGTCCCTGCAACGAATCCTGGTATTGCGGTTTGAGATCCCATTTAGCCAGGTCATAAAGAATGTCGGGCAATACAATAGGTTTGTCGGGAATAGGCTGTAACCTGAAATCGATAACAAAATCCTTGCTGCTTTCGAGTCCGACGGTAGTTTCTTTTGCTTTTTTGTTGAAATAGTTGTCCTTCAGGCAGATAAGTTCATAGGTGGTGTTAGCCTTTACCTGTACTTTATTGAAACTGTAACGGCCTTGTGCATCGGTTCTGGATTCAACTGAAGTACCATTCGAACCAGTCATTTTAACAACAGCCCCTTGTATAAACTGCAATGTGTTCTCATCCTTAACCACACCTGAAAGTGTAAAAATAACCGGTGGGTTCACGAAAGAGTAAAGATCGTCGCTGCCCCGGCCACCTTTGCGGTTTGTGGAGAAAAATCCTTTGTCTTCTTCAGGATTAAAAACAATACCAAAATCATCACCTGCCGAATTGATGGGAACCTGCATATTAACAGGTTTTGTCCATTCACCATTCGAAAATGTGGAACGGAAAATATCAAGTCCACCCATACCCGGATGTCCGTTTGAAGCAAAATAAATTGTAGTGTCATTCCGCATAAACGGAAACATCTCGTCACCGCGAGTATTTATTACTGAACCAAGATTTACTGCCCGGCCAAAAGCATCGTTGGGCCCTTTTCTTGTTGACATCCAAATGTCTTTTCCACCTTTTCCGTTAGGTAAATCGCTCGAAAACAGCAATGTAAGTTCATCGGGACTTATCGAAGGATTTCCGAAAACAGTGGTACTGTCGCCACCGAGTTCCAGGGCTTTTGGCTCGCCCCAGTTACGGCCGGCTCGTCGCGAAACCATTATTTTACAACCCTGTAACGTGCCTTTATCGTTGGAGCAACGGGTAAAATACATTTGGGTGAATTTGCTGTTCACAGCCGGGTTGCCTTCGTTGGCTTCAGTATTCACAACATTGCCTGTTTCGAGTTGTACAGGTGTTGACCACTGGCCTTTCGGATCAAGTTTCGAGATAAAAAGATCACTGAAATTATATCCTGTCCAGTTGTCCATATCCTTACCGGTGGCGGCATCGCGCGTTGAGGTAAATATTATGGTATTATAAAGCTTATCAGCATAGGTAGCTGAAAAGTCCGATTCTTTTGAATTAAGAATTTTTACAGGGGCAATTTTGTATTTGGTGGGGCTTTCAATCCATTCGCGGGCGAGGGTACACGAAAGTGAGCCGTTCGGTCCACGGGGATCTTCGGGCGCTAATTCAGTATATTTATCGAAATACGTTTTGGCGTCATCATATTTTTCGTTCGATTTCATGGCCTGGGCGAGATACAGAAAAACCAGAGGGTTGCTTTCGGCATATTTGGTTTTAGCCAGTCTTTTATACGCAGGCTCCGCTTTTTTAGTGTTGTTTGTAATACGGTAACACTCCGCCATTTGAAACGAAATTTTTTCCTTATCAGGTTTAGCTTTGGCTTTTGATAGTGCTTTTTTGTACTTCGAAAGAGCTGCGTTGTATTGCATATTGTTAAATGCGTCGTCGGCAGCTCGCCAGGCACGGTTGTTTTGGGCAAAAACCGGAAAAGCGGCAAAGCTGAAAATGATGGTGATAATCAGGATACGTATTCTCATATTTTATGCTATGGGCTGAACTATACTATTTTTTTATCTGCGCTAAACAATTGATCTGATGTATGTCAGGGAACATCCTTCAGCAGGTGAGTTTACTCTTTAACCGGAAAATTTTCCCGAAACGTATAACGTATAATTTAAAACGGTTTTGTAGTTATTTTATTATTCTGCAGCAGCAGTGCTTGTGTTTTCGGTTTTCGAATTATCCTTTACCGTTTTACTTTCGTCAGGTACTTCTGTAGACGTTGCAGGTGCAGGATTTTGTTTTTCAGGTTCTGTTTCAATTGATAAATCGCTGACAATCTGTTTCTTGGTTCGGGTAATCTCGCGGCTCACGCTTTCTACCTGGTCGTTGGCTTTTTTTTGAACGGCATTAATTTCGTGTTCAAAAACTGCAGTTTCCTTTTTAAACTCACGGGTAAGGTCGTTCGATGCTTTTTTTAACTGGTTCATGAAACGGCCTGCTTTCCGCGCCATTTCAGGCAATTTGTCGGGTCCGAATACCAGGAATACCACCAGCATGATAACCAGCAATTCGCCACCGCTAATATCAAGAAATAAAAGTACCGGTAATCCTGACATGGTTTGTGTGTTTCTATTTTAACCAACAAAAGTAATAAACTGAGGCCACTTAATCGAATATAATCTTTTGATACTACCGATTTATTTTGATGCTGCAGGATTGCTTATTCAGAACACTTCAAAAATATCCTCCTTTCGTTGTACCTTTGCCGCTGAAAATCTGAGTTTCAGATATTAGTTTAGGATAGTGGGCTTGATTAGTGTTTGTGGGTAATAGAAATTATAAATCTGCAACCATAATTCCCTAACCGCCTAAATAATCCAACAAAACTTAACTGAATACTATAAGTTCAATTTTAAAATCCCCGATATTCTCATGCCCCGTCGCCAATTACCTTTTTTTGAAAACGTTACTATTCTTGATGCCGGAGCCGAAGGCAAAGCTGTTGCCAGGGTAAATGATCTGGTTGTTTTTGTCCCTTTTTGTGTTCCCGGCGATGTAGTGGATATACAGGTTATTTCAAAACGTAAAAGCTATTGCGAAGGCAAAGCAGTAAAATTTCATCATTACAGCGAACTAAGGGTGGATCCTTTTTGCGAACATTTCGGAACATGTGGCGGCTGCCGGTGGCAAAATCTTTCCTACGAACAGCAATTAAAATACAAGCAAAAACAAATTGACGATCATTTTACCCGTATCGGCAAATTCAGTTTTCCTCCCATAAAACCTATTTTACCTTCACCTCTCACGACAGGCTATCGCAATAAACTGGAATATACTTTTTCCGACAGGCGCTGGCTTAATGCCGATGATATGGCTTTGCCGGCTGAAGAACGCCAGTCGAATGGTTTGGGTTTTCATATTCCTACACTTTTCGATCGCGTACTGGATATTAACCATTGCTACCACCAGCCCGAACCTTCCAATGCTATCCGGCTGGCGGTCAGAGATTTTACATTAAATAAGGGTTGGAGTTTTTACAATCCGCGTTCGCACGAAGGTTTTATGCGTAACCTGCTCATCCGCAACGCTATTGCCGGCGACCTGATGGTAATTGTTGTATTTGCATACGATGCTCCTGATGAAATCAACCAGTTAATGAACTTTATTGCTGATTCCTTTCCTCAGATCACATCACTGATCTATGTTATTAATACCAAACAGAACGATGTAATAACTGATCAGGAAATGCTGCTTTTTAAAGGCGAACCTTATATTACCGAAACCATGGAAGCACCTGTTGAAGGTGGTAAGAAGCTGAAGTTCAGGATTGGGCCGGTTTCGTTTTATCAGACTAATCCTTTACAGGCATATTATTTGTACAAAACAGCTTTCGATATGGCTGGATTTACCGGCGATGAGCTTGTGTACGATTTGTATTGCGGTACAGGAACCATTACCAATTTTGTGGCTCCTTACGTTAAAAAAGCAGTGGGAGTGGAGTATGTTCCTTCTGCCATCGACGATGCACACACTAATTCGGATTTAAATAATATTGACAATACCGTGTATTATGCCGGTGATCTGGCTAAAGTTTTAAATGAGGATTTTGTTTTACAGAATGGCCGTCCGGATGTAATAATTACCGATCCGCCCCGCTCGGGAATGCACGAAAGTGTTGTTAAACAAATACTTCTCATTGAGCCTCAAAAGGTTATTTATGTCAGCTGTAATCCTGCTACCCAGGCCCGCGATATTGCTCTGATGATTGAAAAATACGAGGTCACCGCAGTTCAACCTGTCGATATGTTTCCGCACACCCACCATGTTGAAAATGTGGCTTTGCTGACACTCAGAAAGTAGGTTTGTAGTAATTCAGGATCAGGGTTTTAAGAGCCTCAATGTTAGGTTTTTCAGCATCAATTGTAAAAGTTGCCTGCGAATAAAACGACACACGCGATTCGAGGTGGAAGATCAGGTTTTCTCTGAAATTTTCACCTTTCATTTGTTGGAAAACAGGTCTTTTCCGCGCTGAATTTTCAATCCTCGAAATCAATAATTCCGGTGTGGCTGATAAATATACCGTCAGCCCGGTTTGGTTCATCAGTTTCATAGTATCGAAATAACAGGGAGTGCCTCCTCCTGTAGAAACCACAATATCAGTCCTTTCGATTATTTCGGTAAGCAGTTTATGCTCCAGATCCCTGAAAGTTACTTCCCCATATTTTGCGAAAAAATCAGAAATCGCAATTTTATAACGCGATTCAAATTCATCATCGAGATCTATCCATTTAATACCAAGTGCATCAGCCAGAGCTGACCCCAATGTGCTTTTTCCGCTTCCCATGTATCCTACGAGGAAAATTCTCATACGGCAAAGTTAAATCTCTTTACTGATTTTGAACATAAATTCCTGTTTTTTGAAGTTTTCGGTTAACTTTGAACATAACTTATTTTCTGACTGACTATCAGCTAACCTGCTATCAGTAAGTCTTTTCTGAAATCAAACTATCGCGACCGAAAACACAAATGAACCCTGCGCCTCACGAAATACTTAAAAAATACTGGGGATTCGATTCGTTTCGTCCTTTGCAGGAGGATATAATTAAGTCAGTACTTGAAGGAAAAGATACGCTTGCCCTGCTGCCAACCGGCGGTGGAAAGTCTATCTGTTTCCAGGTTCCGGCACTTTGCAGGGAAGGTTTATGCCTCGTGGTTACTCCGCTTGTTGCTCTAATGACCGACCAGGTCGAAAACCTGAAAAAGCGGGGAATCGTAGCTGCCGAAATGCACTCAGGTATGCACCCCCGAGAAATTGAAATGGCTTTTGAAAAATGTGCCGACGGTAGAGCTAAATTTCTTTATCTATCACCTGAACGCCTCGAAACCAGAAAGTTTCGCGAAATGCTCCGTGGTATTAATGTTACATTAATTGCGGTTGACGAAGCACATTGCATCTCGCAATGGGGTTACGATTTCAGGCCTCCCTACCTCCGGATTGCTGAAGTACGCACCATTTTTCCGGCTGTACCTGTGCTTGCACTTACGGCTACAGCGGTGCCCAGGGTAGTTGACGATATTCAGCTCAAACTTGAATTTCCGAAATCAAATGTGTTCAGCAAAAGTTTTGTGCGTAACAACCTTGCTTATATTGTTTCGCGCGAAGATGATAAAGTTAAAAAGTTGCTCAGAGTCTGTAACGGAGTGCAGGGTTGCGGGATTGTATATGTACGTAACCGAAGGCTTACCAAAGAAACAGCTGAACTTTTAATGCACAACGGCATTTCGGCAAGTTTTTACCATGCCGGACTCGATCCAGCCACCCGTTTATCGCGGCAACACGACTGGATGCAGGGACGAACCCGTATAATTGTGGCTACCAATGCTTTCGGTATGGGTATTGATAAACCTGATGTTCGTTTGGTAGTGCATATCGATTTGCCCGATACCCTCGAAGCATATTATCAGGAAGCCGGCAGGGTAGGGCGCGATGGCGAAAAGTCATACGCGGTAATGCTTTTTAATGAACACGATATTGTAAACAGCCGGCATCACCTGGAACTCTCCTGGCCCGATCCGGAAACCGTAAGGATGGTTTACCAGGCATTGGGTAATTTTCTTCAGCTTCCGGTAGGCGCCGGACGCGAGGTTTCATTCGATTTTGATTTCGAAAAATTCAACAGCAGCTATAAATTGAAACCTGTAACTGTATATAGTGCCTTGAAAATTCTCGAGCGCGATGGCTACATTTCTTTAAATGATGCCTGGGACGATCATTCGCGCTTGTTTTTCGTTTGCACGAAAGAAGATCTGTACCGTTATCAACTCGAGAATGCGGATGCTGATAAAATCCTACGGATTATTTTAAGGTCGTATAGTGGCGTTTTTACTGATTTTACACGCATCAGCGAAAACGAGATTGCTACCCGCTCCGGAATAGATTCGCCTAAAGTGAGTCAGTTGCTATTGAGGATGCAAAAACTTGGGATCCTCGATTATTTGCCGCATAAAAATACACCTCAGCTTATCTTTAATACTGAGCGGCTGAACCCCGGAGATATTGCCCTTTCGAAAACATTTTATACTCAACGAAAAAAAGAAGCTTTCGAAAAGCTCGAAAGCATAATCCATTATGCCACATCCGAAACAGATTGCCGCAGCAGGATGCTTGTTTCTTATTTTGGAGAATCCAAATCATCCGATTGCGGCGTTTGCGATGTTTGTCTGCGAAAAAAGCGCAAGGAAATAAACGATCGTAAGTCGAAAGAAATTGAGTCGGCCATTCGCGCGATTGTTACTGAACAGCCGGTAAGTATAACAGTTTTGATTACCAAACTGGCTAAGTATAAAGAAAATGATGTTCTTACCATACTCCGCTTACTCATTGAAGAAGGTGATATTCAAAGTGATGGGGATATGCTCTCAAAACTTTAATACTTACATTTTGTGTTTTTTTTCTGGTTAATGGATAATCACATCACTTTATACGTATTTTTATGCAGGCAATCTTGTCCCCGAACCTTTTACAACCGACTTAAAATCTTTATAACCTGTTTTCACCGGACTTACAAGAAGTGCTCTTTTTAGCCACGGATAATGATACTTCCCGAAAAACTCATTGATGTAAATACGTACGTTGCGTTTGTTGGCCACGACAGGCTGGTAAAATGGTCGCTTTTCCAGTACAGGAACGCTGAACAATCATATCAGGAAAATCCGGATGAAAATATCTGTTGTATGCTTATCGGAAATTCGAATGGAGGCTGTGACAAATGTCCTGCGAATAAAGCATTTCTCGAACGCACTTCTGCCGAAGTTGAACTTACCGGAATCGATGGCCGACACTGGCTTGTTTCAGCTTATCCCGCTTTTGATACAAACGGTATTTTTTTTGGTGTTTTCCAAACGGTTAAGGCTTCGAATCCTTTAAATAATTCAAATATAAAACTTGCAGTTGATTCGCTGCTTGAAAGCGAACGACGTATTTCGACCCTCATGTCGAACCTTCCAGGACTTGCATACAGATGTAAAAATGACAGGGATTGGACTATGGAGTTTGTAAGCCAGGGATGTTTTGACATAACAGGCTACCAGCCTGATGATCTTATCAACAATAAAAACCTGTCTTTTAACAGCCTTATTGCTCCCGAATATCAGGATATTGTTTGGAAGCAATGGCAGAATGCTATAGCTGCTAATCGATCATATACCGGCGAGTACCAGGTAATTGCATCTGATGGAAAGCGGAAGTGGGTTTGGGAGCAGGGTCAGGCTGTTTACAATCTCCAAGGTGAAGTAATAGCAATTGAGGGTTTTATTCAGGATATCACCAATCGTAAATTAACCGAAATTGCTCTTTTCAACTCCGAAGTTAAATACCGCAACCTGGTTGAGAATGCGCTTGTAGGAGTATATTCTACCTATACCAATGGCGAAATTATAATTGTTAATGATGCCTTAAGCCGAATGCTCGAATATGATTCGCCTGAAGATTTCCTCACTGTTCAAAACGTACTGAAAGTTTATGCAAATCCGGCTGACAGGGATTTGATGATCGAACGCATGCGACCGCATGGTAAATTAACAGATTATGAACTCGTGTGGTTAACAAGGAGTGGCAGAGAGATTACAGTATTGATAAGTGCTACCATTAATGGCGACATAATTTCGGGAATGGTTATGGACATAACCCATCGCAAGCAAACCGAACAGAAACTGCTTGAACAAAAAGAAAAAGCTGAACAGAGCGACAAACTTAAATCAGCTTTCCTGGCAAATATCAGCCACGAAATACGCACACCTCTAAATGGAATAATAGGATTTGCTGATATATTAATACAACAGGAAATATCGGAATCGGATAAAGAACAGTATTCAAATCTGATTCATAATCTTTCCGGGCAGTTGTTGTCAATCGTAAATGATATTCTTGAAATTTCCAGAATTGAAACCAATCAGGTTACACTATCCACTGCTCCGGTAAATATTAACCAAATCCTTCTGAAACTCTATGCCAGTTTCGAAAATCAAGCCCGGGATAAACATCTTACTTTTGAACTGAATTCGGAACTTACTGAAAATCAGTCTATAATTTATAGTGATGGCTCCCGCTTAATGCAGGTTTTAACTCATTTACTCAATAATGCGTTCAAGTTCACATATTCAGGTTCAATTCATTTAGGCTGCCGCCTGATTAACGAAAAATTGTTTTTTTATGTAAAAGATACCGGCATTGGTATTCTGCCTGAAAACAGAGAAATTATTTTCGAGCGTTTCCGACAGGTTGAAGATACGCTTACACGCAAATTCGGCGGTTCCGGACTTGGACTTTCCATCTCGAAAGCATTGGTCGAACTGATGGGTGGCGAAATTTCAGTTGATTGCGATTCGGCAACTGGTTCTACTTTTTATTTTACTATACCTTATATGAATGTGCCCGTTAAAAATCAAG
The DNA here is from genome assembly GCA_964495865.1 of uncultured Lentimicrobiaceae bacterium. GTDB lineage: Bacteria > Bacteroidota > Bacteroidia > Bacteroidales > UBA4417 > UBA4417. The sequence goes on along the minus strand of CAZBZA010000089.1, from coordinate 1,782 downwards.
TGCAGCGCAATTATCTCGAAACCAAATCGTGCCTGCGCGATACCCGGATTCTTATTTGCGAAGATGATGACTTTGGCTATTTATACGTTAATAGGTTGCTTACTCAAGCCGGGGCGATTACTTTCAGGGCAATCAGCGGAACAAGAGCAATAAAATTTTGCCAGTCGGATGAAGCTATTGATATAATAATCATGGACTTACGTATGCCCGAAATGTCAGGTCACGATGCCGCTGGATTTATTAAAAAACTCCGGCCTTCCATTCCGATTATAGTTTCTACAGCCTCTTCGAGCCACGAAATTGAGCCATTGTTAAATTCCAGGTTGTTCGATGGTGTAGTCTATAAACCAATTATGAGCGCTAATTTGCTTGAAACCATCTGCAAATTGCTTTAAAATTCTGTTTGCCTTTTTTATGAAAATAAATTTACTGATAAAAATACCGGCTGCTATCTGTAAAAATAATATCCGTAATTTATATTTCGGAATACTGTTGGTGATTTTTCCTTGCTTCTTGCAGGCACAGCAGTTGTATTTCCCCCCTGCAAATAACTTTGAGTGGGAAAAAGTATCGCCCGAATCGCTAAGTTGGTGTGTTGAGAAAACAGATACATTGTACAGTTTTCTCGAAAGCCGCAACACAAAAGCCTTTATCGTTTTAAAAGATGGGAAAATAGCAATAGAAAAGTATTTTGGAACTTTTACCGGCGATAGTTTGTGGTATTGGGCTTCCGCAGCGAAAACACTCACCTCAATGCTTGTTGGAATTGCTCAGGAAGAAGGCTATCTGTCCGTTGATTCATCTGTATCAAAATACATCGGGCAGGGCTGGACTACCTGTTCTCCTGAAAAAGAATTACTTATAAAAGTCAGAAATCAACTAACCATGACTTCAGGCCTCAAAGATATGGATGTGGATACTGATTGTACTTTACCTTCATGCCTTACTTACCTGGCTGATGCAGGATCGCGATGGGCCTATCACAATGCACCATATACCCTTCTGGATCAGGTGATTGGGAATGCTACCGGGATTGATTTCAGCACTTATTTTTATACCCGTATCCGCAATAAAACCGGGATGAACGGCTTGTGGTATACCCTTGATTACAATAATCTTTATTTCAGCACGGCCCGCAGCATGGCTAAATATGGACTGTTACTTCAGGCGAAAGGCGTATGGGATGGACAACCGGTTATTAATGATACATCCTATTTTAATGCCATGGTTAACAGTTCTCAGGATATAAATGTTTCCTATGGTTACCTTACCTGGCTTAATGGCAAAGAAACATATATGTTGCCTCAATCACAATTTGTTTTTCCAGGCTCCCTATGTCCTGACGCGGCTGATGATATGTTTGCCGCTATGGGTAAAAATGGCCAGTTGATAAATGTAGTTCCGTCGAAAGGATTGGTTGTTGTGCGCATGGGCGATGCACCTGATAACCAATACGAACTGGCAAATTACTTTAACAATCAAATATGGCAGCTTTTGAATGATATTATTTGTAATTCAAACAGCATTAATGAAGATTTAAAAACTATAAATACTTTCGATGTTTTTCCTAATCCGGCATCAGCGCAGCTACAAATTATTCCTGCTGATCCTACAGCGATTTATACTGTTTCTTTATTTGATATGACCGGATACAAAAAATTTCAGGCTGCTAATGCCAGAAGTATTGATGTCTCAATCTTTCCTTCAGGAAATTATATCCTGGTTTTATCCGTTGATGGAATTCAGCAAAAGCAAATAATTTCAATAGTTCGCTGATATGCA
>CAZBZA010000088.1:4293-10725 GCA_964495865.1 uncultured Lentimicrobiaceae bacterium | reverse complement strand
GGAGAGTATGTGGATTACGAAGAAATTAAATAAAAGGGCATCCGATTTTTACATCTTAACCAAAACTAAAGCCAATTTCAAATGAAGAACATCAGTTTCAAGCAAGTTCTCCCCTATCTTTCGGCGGTTGTAATATTTCTTGTAATCACAATGGCCTATTTCAGTCCGTTGCTCGAAGGGAAAAAACTCAAGCAATCTGATATTACCCAGTGGAAGGGCATGTCGAAAGAAATTTCGGACTATCGCGAAAGCACCGGAGAAGAGGCTTTATGGACCAACAGTATGTTTGGCGGAATGCCGGCTTATCAGATTTCGGTTGTGTATAAAGGCAATGTGTTGCGCTATGCTGATAAACTCATGCAACTCTATCTGCCTCAACCTGCCGGAATGCTTTTCCTTTATATGATTGGATTCTTTATTCTACTTTTAGTATTAAAGGTGGATAAATGGCTTGCAATAGCCGGGGCTGTAGCTTTTGCTTTTTCGTCGTATCTCTTTATAATTTTCGAAGCGGGGCACAACAGTAAAGCACATGCAATAGGATATATGGCACCGGTTTTAGCCGGAATAATACTAACATACCGCGGACGCTACCTTGCCGGCGGAATTATGGCTGCAATTTTTCTCTCCCTCGAATTGCTCACCAACCATCTGCAAATCACGTATTACCTGATGATTATTGCAGGTATTTTTGTTGTTTCCGAATTAATCGGGAGCATAAGGGAAAAAAGGCTTCCGGGATTTGCCAAAGCAACAGGAGTATTGCTGATTGCAGCTATTCTGGCGCTTGCGACCAATATTACAAGCATTTGGGCTACCTATGAATATGGGAAGGAAACCATACGTGGAAAAACAGAACTGACAACCGAAAAATCAAACCGCACGAGCGGATTGGATAAGGACTATGCTACAGGCTGGAGTTATGGAGTGGCGGAAACGTTTACTATGCTGATCCCTAATTTTAACGGAGGATCGTCGCAGGGAGCACTTTCAGAAAAGTCGAATGTTTACAAAACTTTGAGAGAAAATAATATAGATACTAACCAGGCTAAAAATATTATCAAAGCTTTACCACTTTATTGGGGAGATCAGCCAGGAGTTGCAGGCCCGGTTTATATCGGGGCCATAATCATGTTCCTTTTCGTGCTTGCTTTATTTGTAGTCGATAACAGGTTTAAGTGGTGGCTTTTAGCTGCAACAGTTCTCTCTATTCTATTAGCCTGGGGTAAAAACTTCATGCCATTAACTGATTTTTTCCTGCATTATGTGCCGGGTTACAACAAATTCAGGGCTGTATCAATGACACTTGTAATAGCTGAATTGTGTATTCCTTTACTTGCCATTTTGGGACTGCAGAAAGTTATTTCGGGCGAAATTGACAAGAAAAAACTAACAAAATACCTTTATTATTCCATTGGTATCACCGGTGGTATCAGTTTGTTTTTTGCTGTGGCAGGAAGCAGTCTGTTCAGCTTTGTAGCTTCGGTTGATGCAAATTTACCTGAATGGCTTGTTGAACCGCTTCGTCAGGATCGCGCAGCCATACTCAGTGCTGATGCATTCCGCTCACTTATATTCATTCTTCTGGCAGGAGCGGCTATATGGGCAATGATCAATAAAGTAGCAATAAAAACTCCGCTGGTATTATTCTCGGTGTTGACTGTGCTTATCATTGCTGATATGTGGACTGTGAACCGCCGCTATCTGAACAATGAAAGTTTTGTCCGTAAAAGCGTTGATGCTGTTCCTTTTCAGCCTACTACCGCTGATCAGATTATAATGAAAGATAAAGATCCCAACTTCAGGGTTTTCAATCAAACCGTTGGCAATCCCTTTGCTGATGCAAGTACATCTTATTTCCACAAATCGCTGGGCGGATATCATGGAGCTAAACTCCGCCGTTACCAGGAGCTTATCGACTTCCATCTTGCAAAAGGCAATATGAATGTTTATAATATGTTGAACACCAAGTATTTTATTGTCCCTGACCCACAAGGAGGGCAACCACAGATGCAGATAAATATGGAAGCGTTAGGTAACGCATGGTTTGTGAACAATGCCCGCATGGTTAATAATGCCGATGAAGAAATAAATGCTCTATCCGATTTTGTACCAACCGAAACAGCAGTGTATGATAAGCGTTTCGAAAACCTTGTAAAAGGACACATAATAAGTAAAGATATGATGGCTACAATCTCGTTAATTGATTATAAACCAAACCATTTGACTTACAAATCACAAACAGGCAGTGAGCAACTGGCAGTTTTCTCCGAGATATATTACGATAAAGGCTGGAACGCCTATATAGATGGTAAGCCGGCTCCTTATTTCAGGGCAAATTACGTATTACGTGCCATGATAGTTCCTGCCGGAAATCACACCATCGAATTCAAGTTCGAACCTAAAGTATATGCTACCGGCGAAAAGATAGCTTATGCAACTTCTATCTTATTGGTTTTGCTGGCGTTGGGAACATTTGGAATGATGGCAAAACAGAGCGATAAAAACGACGCTAAAGCTTAAAAGCTCACACATGAGCAACAAAGGCACTCTTCGCAAAGTACTGATTATAACCTATTACTGGCCGCCAAGTGGTGGTGCCGGGGTGCAACGATGGCTCAAATTCAGCAAATATCTGCGCGAATATGGCTGGGAACCTGTTATTTACACGCCCGAAAATCCGGAAGCGCCTGCAGTTGATCATTCGCTGGAGAAAGATATTCCGGAAGGAATAACAGTTATCAAATTGCCGATATTTGAACCATATTCTGCCTATAAACGGTTTGTGGGAATGAAACCGGGTGAAAAAGTGAATGCCGGTTTCCTGCAGGAAAAAGAAAAACCCGGCAGAGCCGAAGGATTTGCTGTGTGGCTCAGAGGCAATTTTTTTATTCCGGATGCACGCCGTTTCTGGATAAATCCTTCCGTTAAATTTCTCACCAAATATCTAAAAGACAATCCTGTTGATGCCATAGTTTCAACCGGACCACCTCACTCCATGCATCTGATTGCGATGCAGTTAAATAGAACATTCAACATTCCCTGGCTGGCTGATTTCCGCGATCCGTGGACAGGAATTGATTTTTATCATCAGCTTAAACTTACTTCGCTTGCCAATAAACTTCATCATAAACTTGAGAAGAAAGTACTTTTATCTGCTACTGAAGTTACAGTGATAAGCAGGGATATGATGAACGAATTTATTGGAATTGTTGAACGCACTTACAAACTGGTTACCAACGGCTACGATGAAGAAGACATCAGTCCTTTGCCGCAAAATCAGCTGGATGATGAATTTACAGTTTCCCATATCGGTAGTTTAAATTCGGCCCGGAATCCGGTAAAACTCTGGAAAGCGTTAGCCGAAATGGCAGATCAAAACCCATTGTTTGCCAAATCATTGAAAGTAAAACTTGTAGGAAAAGTTGATATTGGCGTTATAAAAAGTATAGAAGGTTTTGGATTAACCAAATATCTTACACGCATCGAGTATATGCCACATCGTGAAGTGATGAATGAAATTCAGAAATCGCAGGTGCTTTTACTTTTAATCAACGATACACCCAACGCGAAAGGGATTCTGACCGGCAAAATATTTGAATACCTGGGTTCAGGCAGACCAATTTTAAACATTGGCCCGGAAGATGGGGATGCAGCGGTTATATTGCGGGATACTGAAGCCGGGCAAACAGCTGATTATCTGAATGAAAAAGCGATGCAACTGATACTAACCGAATATTTTATAAAATTCAGCGAACAAAGGCTGGTAAGCAATACAAAAAATCAATTGAAATATTCGAGGAAAGTTCTTACAAAACAAATTGCCGGAATTTTAGATGAGATGCAATAATCTGGTTACAGACTCAGCTAATATCTTTCATTAATCATTTTATTCACAAAATCAGCAATATCAGTATTGCCTGCAAACACTTTGTCGAGCTGCAACATCATATGATAACCGGTTTCGGGCATATTGCTTCCTGCTAATTTTTCGAGGATAATACTCATGGCAATCCGACCTTCGAGTACAACTTTGTTGGGAATTCCTTCGTTAAAAAAACCTTTTCCGATCAGTAATCCGAGGGTGCGGTTGCGGCTTAAATCATTAAGAGCCGTGAGTCCAAAATCGCCAATTCCGCAATACCTGAACATGGTTTCTTCGTGACCGCCGAAATGGATAAGGATGTTCCTCATTTCGTTAAAAGCCCTGGTAAACATCATGAACCTGAGGTTGGGCGAATTGAAATGTGCATCAACAATCCCTATCAATATCGCATATATGTTTTTCAAAATACTGCTGATTTCTACCCCGAGTAAATCGCTGGAAATATCAACAAATAAATTAGTTTCTTCAAAAATCGGTTCTAGTTCTTTGCAAAGTTCAATGTTGTTGGCTGCCAGTGTAAAAGCGGTAGGACTATTATTAATAATTTCACGTGCAAACGATGGCCCTTTGAGCGCACAGACCGGGTTGGGCAGATGCTCAGCCAGGCATTGAGAAATAATCTGCTGATGGCAGCCAAAACCTTTAGCCAGGTTTACAAGCAGGGCATCTTCGGGAAGCAACAACCTGATTTGCTGCATGTAATCAACAACAGCAACCGAAGGAATAGCAATAAACACAACCCCGGCATTTTTCAAAATATTCTGATCGGTAGTTGCTTTCAACGACTGGTTGAGACGAATATTCGGAAAGTATTTCTGGTTGATATGCAACGAATTAATTGTTTCGACAACATCGTGTTCAACTGACAACAAACTGACATTCAAATCCTGCCTGGCTGCAAGCGAATTACCCAAAGCTGTGCCTATTGAACCGGCACCCAGAAAGACTATATTTTTCATGTTTCTCATAAGCAGATTTTACTTTTTAATGAGTCGTTGTATGTTTTCGCGAAATTGGCCAGGATTGCTCCATTTATCCCATCCGCTTTTTATCCTCGCTATTTCCATAGGTTCGTAAAACCTAAAGATATACAAAACAAACGGATAGGCGATTATTAATACCGATTTTGAAATAATCCGGGGTAACAGGTCCCACGAATTAAACAAAACTGAGATTATATACATTCCGGCAGCAAGTATCAGTAAAAGCATGACCCTTTTCAACTCGTAAGGGATCGGATACATTTTTTGAGCATAATAATATGTAAGTGCAAAAAACACAAACATCGACAACATTTTTGAAAGGGCAGCACCCTGATTACCCATCAGCGGAATTAGTGCAGCATTGAGTAACAGGTTTAAAACTGCTGTAATAATGACCGTTACGGCAATAACTTTAGTCTTTTTGGTAATACTCAATCCGGTGGTAGCAACGTCTTTCATCATTCCAAAAACGATGGAATAAATAATGAAAGGGAAAATATACCATGCGTCGAAATACTCTACCCTTTTTGCAAAAAGCTTGGTAATTTCCATCCCGAAAACCATCATACCGAGGGCAAAAATCATAGTGCCAAACGTATAATATGTCAGCAATTTAGCATAAAAGCGTTTGTTGTCCGGAGCGTTCATCATGCGGTATATCATTGGCTGAATGGCAAAATTTATTGAAGTTATCAAAAAGACATTCAGCGTATTAGCCAATTTAAAACCATAGGAATACAATCCAACATCAGCAAGATTTCCAAGTACATTTAACGAATACCGGTCGGTTACATTTAGCATAACCAGTGCTACACCCGACAAAAACAAAGGGAAACAATATACCATAATTTCCGAAAGTATTTTTGCTTCGAACCTAAACACCATATTTTTAACAGTGTAACGGATCAGCACTGAAGCAAAGGCAATGCTCCCGACAATTTGTCCATAATAAATTCCTTCGATTCCGGCACCTCTGAAAGCAATAAAATATACCGTAACTATTAGGCTAAAAACTAGTTGCATTACATTAGCCAGAGTAAAAAGCCAGGGTTTTTCCTGTAATCGCAACAACGTATTAGGCATTACAAGCACAAGTTGAAGGAGGGATGAAATCAGCATCAACTTTAACAAATAGCTGTAATCGGGTGAATCGAGTATGAACCCGGAGAGGTCTTTTAAAAATGGAAGAGCTGCAAAATAGGTAAGTATGGCAATCCCAATCTGAAATACTGTTACTGTAAAAAAGAGAGACTCTTTCTTTCCTTCGGAACTTTTATCCCAATACCAGCGAAAAAAACCCGAATAAAGCGAAAATCCAAAAAAGGAAATCACAACTGCCGCGCTTACTTCGAGCAATCCCAAAATACCGAACTGAGCGATCGAAAAGCTCTTTGTATAAAGCGGAATAAGCACAAAACCAGCTAGTTTGGTTGATAAGGTACCCAGCCCATATATAGCCGATTGTTGGAAGAGTTTTCGGAAATTTGCTAACATTTTTTACTTGAAAAGCGGCAAAGGTAGTAAGAATTGGGTTAGAGGGATTGAGGAGATTGATGGGATTGA